>JAAYPS010000178.1 GCA_012519655.1 Clostridiaceae bacterium
GAACAAGCAGAAATTTTATTTGAAGAATTAGGCTTGAATATGTCAACAGCATTTAATGTGTTTATCCGCCAAAGTATTAGACAAGGCGGTATACCTTTTGAAATAACAACACAAGTTGACTCATTTTATAGTGAATCTAATATGAGAACTCTTATAGCATCTATAAAAGAAGCTGATGAAGGTAAATTTATTTCTAAGTCATTCAATGAATTGAAGGAAATGGAACAATGAAAATAAATTTTACAGAAATAGCATGGAATGATTATATCTATTGGCAAGGTCAGGATAAAAAAACAATAAAACGAATAAATCAACTTGTCCAAGACATTGAGCGTAACCAGAATGAAGGAATAGGAAAACCAGAACCACTTAAGGGAAATCTATCTGGATGGTGGTCACGTCGAATCGATGATAAAAATCGCCTTGTATACCGAATACAAGATAATATAATTGAAATAGCTCAATGTAGAGGACATTATGATGATAAAAAATAAAATTATGATTAATAAGGCTTTTAAATAAATTTTATTTAAGGGCCTTGTTATTTATAATTTAAAATATATCTTCCATTAAGGGGTTACTATCTTCCAATCACATCTTTATTGTCACCTCAAGGCATTGTGAGGTTGTTTGTAAGTTAGAAAATCAGTAAAGTATAGCCATATCAATAATTTGAGCCATTGAATGTGTAGATTACATTCGATGGCTTTTGTGTTTGCGAGAACATATCCACTTGATTTTCTGATAAATAATTAGAACAAATTTTTTGTTTATTAAATTAGAGAATTATTAGTTGAGAAATAATGTGGGATGCTATAGAATTAATGTAATATTATGTACGATAAATCTTAACCTAAGAGTTTCAAGTGATAATATAAGTGAAAAAAACTATATATTACGATAGTGTAAAGTGAGATATGAAAAAGCGGGCTATGAAAAAACAGCCCACACGAACCTTGAAAAGTAAAAATATTCCTCTAAGATTAGGATGACTGTTCCGTCCGCCACCCTTGACTGCATGACAAAGCAATGCTGTTAAGTTATTACCGACGGCGAAGGAACTCAAAAACAGATAGCTTTCACCGTCGCATTTAAAGCATTGTAGCATTGCTTCGCCACGCCATCAAGGGCAAGTCCAAAATCTTCGCTTTTGGATGGCTGGTATTTACCTCGGGACTCAAAAATCTAAAAACAGATAGGTGCTAAACAACTTGTTTTTTCTGCATATCAAGGATAGTTTTTTGACCAAGGAGGATAAGTATCTGCCACTTGGCAGGCATATTATCAGCATGTTTAAAGGCATCCAAGGTATTTAGTGGTCTCCAGTAGTTATAAGGATGTGGGCGCAGAAAGTTGTAATATGTGACCCAGAGTGATACACCATAGAGACTGCCGTTTTCACTACCGTAACCACAAGTGACACGGTAAGAATACTTAAAAGTGCGGTTTAGACGTTCAACGATTTGTTTAACCCAACGGTATTCAGTTGTTACAGCATCGTCATTCGTAAGGCCAATAACTTGAGTTACGTCAAAGTCCCAGCCTTTTTCCTGCTTGCAGTGTTGACTAGCAAGTGGATATGCACTGTAACCATCTGCAATGAATTTTAAGGCTTTACCGGGGAAGGACTTGAACTTTTCAAAGGCCATGCGCATAGTCAGAATACAAGGGCCTACGGCACGAGTGTCGGATACTTGATATCCGAGAATAGATTTCTTACAGGCATCCATGATAATCCACACATAATGCTTAATGCCTTTAACTTTAATGTAGGTCTCATCTGCAGAAAGTATGTTGGAGGGTCTATAGTCAAAGGTATCTGTAAAAGGCTTAATAACTGCTGCAGCCGTCATTGCATAATTGGCTACCATAGTATGTGAGATTTTGATGCCATGGATTTCCTCAAGAGCGTGTGCGGTTTGCCTTGTAGACAGTTTTAAATTCACATGATAAGTGAGGCACAAACCCATGATGTGAGGATTAAATTTTTTGAAATCAAAATTAATTGCATTCTTGGGAAGTCCATGTAAGTCCATCTTAAAAAAATCAACTGTGAATTCACGGTAGATATAATGGAGCTTGTATTTGTGTTTATCAGCAGGTTTTAGGTCTTTTGGCAGTCTGGCAAGATTTTGCCGATAGTAAGAACACTTAGGGTTTACACATTTATGGATGCGAAAGTGCTTGCGGTCTTTCTTGGCAACCAGTATGTTACTGCAATAGGGACAGCGTAAGGCAAATGGGCGGTTGTAAATATTCGTTTCATTGAAACGCTCGTTGCAGACTTTACAAAGGTATTGTCCTTTAGTGCCATTATTTTTGAATATGTACTGATGGGGTGCACCACAGCGAGGACATTTAACGGTTTCTGCAACAGTGTTCTGGGATCTGCGTTTGATAGGTTTAACCATCTTGCCATATTTATGCTGGTAGTATGCCAAAAGAAATTCATAATCGATTGGTTCCGAAACAAAAATTTTGGGAAGCCTGTCAACCTTGAATTTCTGATATTCAGGACTATGAGAATCGTTAAATGCCCATTGTTTAAGAGGAATATATTTTGCTATAAACAAAAGTAATTGAGAGATCTGCTTTAGCAGATATTGATTATATAGTATTAAGTGAGTTATAATTGAGTTCAAAACAATGACATCCTTTCCTTGGATTATTGGTGTTACAGTAAACTCAATTATACCAAAAAAAAGGGGGTCATTGTTTTTTTGTATTAAAAAACTCTGTAACCCTTGATATATAAAGGATATTTAATAAAAGTTAGTGTAAATACTTTACACTAACCCATGAAAGGATAAGGATAAGAAAATGAAAATTAAATGGAAAATTGTATCAGCATCAGTAGGAATTATTGTTTTATTAACATTATCGATCGTATTTTTTACTCATGAAGAAGTAAATAGTCTTGTGTTTAGTGAAAGTAGTGAGGAATTACAGAACTACTCTAATATGGGACTTCAATTATTTGAACGATCCTATGAGGGAAGCTGGTCAGTAAAAGAAGGCAAACTTTTTAAGGGTGACACACAGATTAACGAAAATTATGAGTTGATTGATGATTTTACAAAGGAAACTCAGGTTCTGGCTACGGTATTTCAGAA
>JAAYPS010000179.1 GCA_012519655.1 Clostridiaceae bacterium
AAAAACCTGAGGATCTATTAGCTGGGCAGCGGATACGGTGATTTCTGGGGTTGGAATACTAATGGGATAACACAAAAGAACCGTCCCTCTGTGTTAAATAACACAAAAGAACCGTCCCTCTGTGTTACTGTGTTAGGAGGTGTTTTATATGCAAATAGATGTGATAAATTTAGGAAATATGGAGTATTCAAAGGCTCTTTCAATACAAACTCAGCAGTGGGAAAAAGTGTCCAGGGAAGAAGGACGGGATACTTTGTTTTTAGTTGAGCACCCACCTGTTTTAACACTGGGGGTTAGAGGCAATAAAGACAATATACTTATACCCGAACAGGAATTAACCCGCATGGGAGTTTCCATTGAACAGATAAACAGAGGTGGAGATGTTACATACCACGGGCCTGGCCAGGTTGTAGGATATCCAATTATAAATTTGAAACACTATGGCAAGGATGTTCATTATTTTGTGGACAGAATTGAAAATACATTTATTAAACTTTTGAGAGAGGACTATGGAATTACGGCTGCAAGTGGTGAGAAAACCTACACTGGTGTATGGGTAGGTAAGGAGAAAATAACCGCCATTGGAATTCAGGTAAAACGCTGGACAACTATGCATGGTTTTGCCTTTAATGTAAACACTGATCTTTCGCATTTTAGTTGGATTGTCCCCTGTGGTCTGACTGATGCAGGTGTAACATCTATTCAAAAGATTACAGGTCAGGAGCAGGACATGCAGAAGCTCTTTAAGAGAACTGCTGAAGTGTTTTGTGATAGTTTTGGTGCCAAGCCAAACTTTGTAGAATCTAACTTTTTGGAGGGAAATTATGAGTAGAGTACCAAAGCCTGAGTGGCTTCGTGTAAAGGCGCACTCAATAAGTGGTCTTGAAACCGTTGAAAATATGTTGAAAGAACTTCATTTAAATACAGTATGTGATGAAGCCGCTTGCCCTAACCGTGGGGAGTGTTTTGGAAGAAAAACTGCAACATTTATGATTTTAGGAAGTGTTTGCACTAGACAATGCACTTTCTGCAATGTTTCAAAGGGTAAATCACAACAAGTAGATGAAAATGAGCCTAAGAACGTGGCACAAGCTGTTAAGGCGTTATCACTTAAGCATACCGTTATTACATCTGTGACTCGCGATGACTTACCTGATGGTGGCGCTGGGCATTTTGTAAAAGTAATAAACGCCATTAGAGACACCACACCAGGGGTTACAATAGAGGTTTTGATTCCGGATTTTCAAGGAGATGAAGATGCGCTAAAAAAAGTAGTGGATGCTCACCCAGACATTATCAATCACAATATTGAAACTGTACCAACTCTTTATAAAGAAGTACGTCCACAGGCCTATTATCAGCGTTCGTTAGATGTATTGAAAAATGTTAAAAGGATGGATAGAACAATTAATACTAAATCCGGCATAATGTTGGGTCTTGGTGAAAAAGAAGAACAGGTTTTATCTGTGTTGCGTGATTTGCGTGAGGTGGACTGCGACTTTTTAACAATTGGTCAATATCTGGCTCCATCAGCAAAACATCATCCAATTGTAGAATATATTCATCCTGATCAGTTTAAAGCATATGAGAAGGAAGCATATCAAATGGGCTTTTTGTATGTGGCATCAGGGCCTTTGGTAAGAAGTTCATATATGGCTGAACAGGCATTAAAGTAGGAAATCTATTATATGCTGCTTTGTATTGACAACAAAATATTTATATGAAGATAAGCATGAATTGGAATCACTAATGGCACAAAAAGTTTTAATGATACACTAAACTAACCTTTTCTGAACTCACCTGGGGTTTTCCCGGTGAGTTTTTTAAACACCTCATAAAAGAATTTCATATCTCTAAAACCAACTTGATTAGCTATATCAATAACTTTCATATCGGTGTTCTTCAGTAGGCTGCATGCCTCATCAACTCTTAAGTTTTGTATATAGTCGGTAAAATTAATGCCAGTTACTTCTTTAAATAACCTACTGAAATAATTTTTACTAATAAAGGATTTCATAGCTAACTCTTCAAGACGTATGTCTGTGTTGTAGTTATTTCTTAGGTATTCGACGGCTTGGAAGACCAGCTGCTGGTTCTGAGTTGAGATATTGCTTTGACGGTCGTTGTCAATTAGGCGAAATACTTTCACAATCAATTCTATTAAATAAGCACGGATGATTTCTAAGTATCCTTTGTTCATATTTTTATATTCTTCATACATTTTATGAAACAAATCGCCAATATCCCTGTACTCTGTTCCTTTTAGCCTTAGATCTGCATTTTTAGGACTTTCCTCAGGAAAGATGGACTTGAAAAGAAAAGAAGAAGAAATATCTTGAAAATACATATTTCCTAATAATGAGGAATCCAGAAATTTGGGCATAAAAACGCAGTTATAAACTATCGGTTCGGTACCGTCAACAGGATCAGAAAAAAAACCGTGAGGTATATCATAGTTGACTATGAAAAGATCACCTTTTTTAGTACTAAGTTTTTGATCGCCAACAACATGAAGACCTTTCCCTAGAATAACATAGGCAATCTCAATAAAATCATGCTTATGCATGATTCCATTGTACTGTTTTAATTCATCTGAACGATTCACATAAACAAGTTCGTTCTCACGAAACAAGCTTTTGCCCGTTAATGTTGGGAAAAAATCTGACCTCATTTTGAACCTACCTTAATGCATACATATAAATTTCAAACGCAGTGAGCAGGGTGTTAGGAGCATTTGATAACCGGCTTTATAGAGGAAATCTTTAAGGGAATAGTTATTTACGCCTAAAAAAATAATAACATATACCAATGATTATGAAAAGGTTTTTTAGTATGGTATTATTGAATAGGAATCAATTGTTGAGGTCATCTCAGCAGATACTAAATACTAAAAGAGTTATTTTAAAAGGAGATTGCGATGTAACCTTAATAAGTAAGATGTGAAACTCAAAAAACATCGCAAAATGCCTAAAAAGAAAGAGGTGTATTCTATGAGCGATAAGTATGGTTCGAAAGTTTGGTTTATTCCCGATGGATATTATCCGTCAACCAGTTCAGGAACACAAAAGAGCCATGACGCAATATGTGTTTTGAATCCTGGGAAAAAAGTAGCTAACATATCAATCACACTTTATTTTGAAGATCGGGACAAGATGCAAGGATTTTATACTTCATGTGGTGCTGAAAGGACACACCATATTAGGATGGACAAAATAAAAGATAAGAATGGTAATACTGTTCCAATGGATGTACCCTATGCAATGATGGTGGAGAGCGATGTGGAAATAATAGTGCAATACAGCCGCATGGATACAACTCAAGCAGAGATGGCGTTAATGACGACTATGGCATATCCTTTGTAACCATGGCTCTAACATAGTTATTAAACCCTAACAAGAGTTGAAATATTTTTATTTTAAATAGTGGAAATAATAAATCAACGGTTAACAAAATACAAGGAGGATTATTATGTATTCGTACAGCAATGATAAGATTGAACAGGCTTATAAAGCCGCTAATGAAATTTACGCAGCCTATGGTGTTGACACTGACAAAGCCATGGAAGAATTGAAAAAAATCCCGGTTTCAATTCACTGTTGGCAAGGTGACGATGTGGCGGGATTTGAAAACCTAGGTGGATCCTCCGGTGGTATAATGGCTACTGGAAATTATCCAGGCAGGGCGCGCAATGGTGAAGAGCTAAGACAGGATATGGATAAAGCATTAAGCCTTATTCCGGGGAAAAACCGTGTTAATCTACATGCCATGTATGCAGAAACAAATGGGAAGAAAGTTGGTCGTGATGAGATAACTTTTGAGCACTTTGAAAAATGGGTTGAGTGGGCAAAAGAAAAAGGTATTGGGATTGATTTTAATCCTTCGTTTTTGAATCACCCACTTGCTGATTCAGGTACATTAGCAAGTACGGACGATAACATTCGTAAATTCTGGATTGAGCATGGAAAACGTTCAAGAGAGATTGCTGCAGCTATTGGTAAGGCATTAAATACACCAAGCGTTAATAATATCTGGATTCCAGATGGCTCAAAAGATCTACCTGCTGACAGGTTAACTCAACGCCGTATTCTAAAAGAATCTCTTGATGAAGTTTTAAGTCAAAAATATAATAGTGAATACTTAATAGATACAGTGGAATCCAAACTGTTTGGTATAGGATCGGAAAGCTATGTTGTAGGCTCTCATGAGTTCTACATGGGATATGTATTTAGCCGGGACGATGTTGTTCTATGCCTTGATGCTGGGCATTTCCACCCGACCGAAACAATATCTGATAAATTATCCGCACTGTTAACTTATAAAGATGAGTTGTTGTTACATGTTAGCCGTGGAGTACGTTGGGACAGTGACCATGTAGTACTCTTTAATGATGACACATTGGCAATTGCACAGGAAATTAAACGTTGTAATGCATACAATAAAGTTCACTTTGCCCTCGACTTCTTTGATGCCTCCATTAACAGAATTAGTGCATGGGTTACAGGCACAAGAGCATCATTAAAGGCTATTTTGTATTCTCTATTAGAGCCTACAAGCCTATTGGTTGAAGCAGAACAAGCCGGCAATTTCGGTAAAAGGCTTGCGCTTATGGAGGAGTTTAAAACTCTACCTTATGGGGCAGTTTGGAATAAGTATTGTGCAGATAATAATGTACCTGTTGGAACTACATGGATTGACGAAGTTAAAAAATACGAGGATAATGTACTCTCTTTAAGAAAGTGAGGATGACATGTATACAGAACAGATAAAGGATTTAGAAAGAATATCTAAAGCTGCTGGGAAGAGTCCCGATTTCGTACAAGGAGGCGGAGGTAATACATCCGTTAAGCTCGATGATGAGCTTATGGCGGTGAAAGCTTCTGGTTACATGCTAAAGGATATCAGCCCAACAGACGGATATGTAGTAGTAAATTACAAAAAAATAAAAGAGTATCACGAGAGTGTGGATTTTTCTAAGGATATAGACTATGAAAAGGAAAGCGGTGAATTTGTCCGTAAGAATATTGTACCAATGGAAGGTCTTAAACAACTGCGTCCATCGGTGGAAGCGGGTTTTCATTCTGCTTTACTCAAGCATGTTATTCACACACACCCTGTTTACTCAAATATAATCTGTTGTAGTGAAAATGGTTTTGAGCTTTCACAGGAGATATTTAAGGATGAGGGATACGGTTTTATATGGATCCCATACATTAACCCCGGGTTTATGTTGACAATTGCAATAATAAAGGAAGTATCAAAATATATTTCTGATAACGGCAAGTTTCCACAGGTTATATTAATGGAGAATCACGGACTTGTTGTAACTGCTAACACTGCAACCGAGTGTATTAAACTTCACGAAGAAGTGTTGATGAAGATCAGAGACTATTTTAATATTTCAAATCCTTACCCAGAAGTATCCATAGAGGAGTTAGAAAATGGGGATTTCATAAGTAACACACAATACCTGACAGACTATTTTAAAGGTAAGGATTTGCAGGCTTCGTTTTTCGATGATACAGTTTTGTATCCCGACCAAATGGTGTATCTTGGCGGAAATATTTCGGTAAATGGTTCAGACAACAAAATGAACATTAATACCAAAACTGGTGAGATAATATATAAAACCAATGAAAAAGAAGCTCTTACCATGGAAGAAACGCTACTTGGATTTATATATGTAGTAGAAAACATCGAAAGAAACAATTTAAAAATAAAAACAATGAGTAGCAATGAAACAGATTTCATAAAAAATTGGGAAAGTGAAAAATATAGGAAAAGCCTTCTAAAATAAGGCCTATACTGTGATTTATCTATGCTTTTTAACTGTCAGGCTGAGTGTGAGAAGAAAAGCTCAGCCTGATGGTGAAGTATTACTGGTTCTTTTAACTCATGATTTGACACATTCTTATACAATTCAAGCAAACAAAAGTATCCACACTAAGATATGAATTAATGAAACTTCTATCGCGCACTATGAATACGGCCAGTCGTACAATAAAAACATTATGGTAGATGGCATGATACTTAATCGCGCACTATGAATACGGCCAGTCATATCCCTGGAGGTAGGTTTGAAATGAGAACTCCATTAACAAAAAGGATTGCGATCCTGTTCCTGATTTTTGTTGTTATTCTTGTATGCATGTTTATTGTCCATGTATACATGAAAGAGAAGGATGTTTCAATCGATATTGAGGACGAAGCTGCCAAAGTTAGAGATGCTGATGAAGGGTTTAGGCTGATAACCTTTGAAGATCAAACCATGGAAGGTTTCGAAGGTAGAGCGGGTTCAGAAACCCTTACAGTAACTGATGAAGAAAATCATACAGACGACGGCAAATATGCCCTAAAAACAGAAGGTAGAACCAGTACATGGCATGGTCCTTCATTACGTGTAGAGAAGTATGTGGACGAGGGTACCGAATACAGAGTTTCGGTATGGGTTAAATTGATAGAACCTGAGAACTCACAAATTCAATTATCTACACAGATTGGTGAGGGTACAAGTGCCAATTATGTAAATCTCGCGCAAAAGACCATCAGTACTTGGGATGGATGGATTCAGCTTGAGGGAGCTTATCGATATAATAATGTAAGCAGTAAGTATTTAACAATTTATGTAGAGAGCTCAGATAATGCCGAAGCATCATTTTATATTGATGATATAAGCTTTGAAAGCACTGGCTCAAAGATTGAAAAAATTCAGTCAGAGCTAATGCCGGTTAAACAATCTTATGAGGATGAGTTCCTCATTGGTACGGCAATTTCATCTGAGGATCTTGCTGGAATAAGATTTGATTTACTAACAACGCATTTTAATTCAGTTACGGCAGGCAATGCCATGAAACCGGGAGAACTACAGCGTACTAAAGGCAACTTTACTTTTAGTGGAGCTGATAATCTTGTAGATACTTCTCTTGACGCTGGAATGAAGGTGCATGGTCATACATTAGTGTGGCACCAACAATCGCCAGAATGGATGAACACAGCAATTGATACAGATGGAAATATGCGTTATCTTAGCAGAGAAGAGGCTCTGGATAATATGAGGACGCATATTAAGACAGTTGTCGAACACTTCGCTGATAAAGTTATTTCTTGGGATGTAGTTAATGAAGCAATGAGTGACAATTCGACTAACCCCTCTGATTGGAAGGCATCGCTGCGTAAATCCCCATGGTATTATTCTGTCGGAGAAGATTATATTGAGCAGGCTTTCCTTGCTGCAAGAGAAGTGCTTGATGAGCATCCCGATTGGGATATAAAGCTTTATTACAACGACTATAATTTGGACAATCAAAATAAATCACTAGCAGTATATAATATGGTGAAAGAGATTAATGAGAACTACCAAAAAGTTTATCCAGAAAAGCTTCTAATTGATGGTATTGGCATGCAAGGACATTATACCGTTAATACAAACCCTGCAAATGTTGAATTATCTCTTGAAAGATTTATTGACTTAGGTGTAGAGGTGAGTATATCGGAGCTAGATGTTCAAGCTGGAAGTAATTATCAATTGTCTGAAAGACAGGCAAATGATCAAGGGTATCTGTATGCGCAGCTTTTTAATATTTTTCGTAAAAATGCTGAACATATATCTCGTGTAACTATTTGGGGGATGGATGATGGAACAAGTTGGAGATCTGCAACAAATCCTCTGTTGTTTGATAAGAATCTTAAAGCCAAGCCCGCATATTATGGTGTTATTAATCCTGATAAATTTATAGAAGAGCATTAGTATAAACAATTTATCAAATAAATATTATTCAAATTACGGCACAAAACTTCCCTATAATCTGTGGATAAACAATCATGATGCCCATGAAAGCCTATGATATAGGCCCTTAGGAAAGTTTAGTAGGATAAATCTAATGGAAATTATTAAAAGTAAAAATTAAAAATAAGTATTTGACAAAACGTTGATTCCGTCTTATAATGATTTTTGCGGGAAATCAATATGCGGATGTGGCGGAATTGGCAGACGCGCTAGACTTAGGATCTAGTGTCTTCGACGTGGGGGTTCAAGTCCCTTCATCCGCACCAAATCAAATACCATCTATTGATAAAAGGAATTTTGTCAATAGATGGTTTTTTGTTTGCCCGAAAGTGCTTAAATTAAGCCGCTTTCGGGCTTTGTGCTTTTTGCCTTGTAGCAATAGTTGGTGTTTTAGAATAGCCGTTATCGGAGGATACTTGACACGAACCTGTGGCTGCCAAGTGCTAATTTTCAACGATCAGACCTCTGGGGGTGTGCATCTTTTAACGATTTGCCTTGTGGTAGGTAGTCGGGCAGAACTCATAAGCACCCTGCTGAAGAATCAAACGATTGAATGATACATAAAACCACATAAATACAGGGTTTTACTGGCCTCTCATACTAAAGTTTGAGGGGCTTTTTTCTGCAAATTC
>JAAYPS010000180.1 GCA_012519655.1 Clostridiaceae bacterium
AACTTTATTGCTATGATATATCTTTTGGCTGGAAAGTTAACATACAATTTTTCCAGTAATAAATGAAAATTTAGCGGAATTAATTAACTAATTAGTGTGTTTACCCACACAAAATAGCGAAGCGCCGTATTTTTGTCCATTTGGGACCCTCCTCTGTTTTGTAATGTGGTTGGCAAACCCACACTATTTTAACATTGGAGGCTTTTATTTTTCTACTTGAAGCTAAAGCGCATTGGCTCCCCTAGCATAGCTAGGGGTTTATTGGCTGACACCAACGCAAAACAGGGTAGCACTGTTGCTACCCTGTTTAACGGTAAACCATGGCGGTTAGCATTATTACAAAACGCACATTCTGAAAATGACTTCCCGCCACCGGTTATATTATATTGCCCTATGCATCTTTTCCCGAATATTTCCTCTTACTTAATAAGCAATCATGTTATACATTTCATCAATTTCATCAAGTAATTTGTCCGGTATATTATCTACACTGTTTACATCAAAATAGTTCTTATCATACTGACCCCAATATACTTCAACTTTTAAATAGGATTTGTGGGCCTTAACGTTATTAAATTTTTTCTTCTCCCTTTTCTTCGTTCAACTTCAAATATGAAGACCTTTCCTCCCGGCTCTTCATCATTTCTCCATACGCCTTTATATATATATCCTTTGTTATGCAATACATTGTCCAACTTTTCAACTAAGCTTATTACATTAGAAGAAAGTTCTTTAAACCTTTCATCCGATTTGAACTCATATAAATTCGTCATATAATTCACCTCGTTTTGTTTTTTTACAGGTTCATAGTATTTCGTAGAATGCACTAAAATGCTTCCGACAGCTTAGTCTACCGCATTACCTATTTGCGGAACATTCAAGCTTAAAGCTGTTTCCTGCTACAGTTCTTCCAATTTTAATTACGACTGTTAATTTTTCTACTAGCTTTATCGTCAAATTAATACAAATAATAAATAATTAATAACAAGTTATCTGAAAAAATTTTACTATATTCTCAGCGATTAGATGTTATATGCTTTCATAACACCTTCATTAAGATACCATAACCAAAACTCCCGCCTTTTTTGTATCTTAGTTTCTTCATCATACGATTCATTTTCGGAATAGGCAAGAGAAGCATAAAAAGCAGTATCCCATGTATATGGGTCCAAATCTTCATCAAATATATTAATATAATCTTCTCCTCCCAAATCCTCATCATTGAGTGCAACCATTACAGCATTGATTGAGGCATGTCCTACATAAATCGAATTACCATAATCATTTCCATCGCACAAGTAGTTGTCCAATACTGCCCAAAAATCATTCTGTTCCTCCCATAAGCAATCCCAATCCTTCTTCCCTGACAAGTAATCATTTATGCTCTTTAAAAGATTAGCAGGAGTATTATCATTAGGCATCACATTTTCCCATATCGACAAAACATGATTAACACACAAAACAGCAAGTTTCAGTCTGCGGAAATAACCTTCAGTTTTTATAGCGTGCCCTTCATTATCCTCAATACGCTCACCCATTAACCTGTATATTTCTTTTCTTAAAGGTAGAACCAATTGACCTTTAGGGTTTTTATTCAACTCATCTTTTGCTTTATTAAGTAATTGAACCAGTTCATTTGTCATAATATTTCATCCTTCCTAAAATTCCTCTACTCTTCCATCAGGAAAAAATATTCTTGTCTTTTTAGGGTCAGCTGTTATCTTAACCTGATTTGTATATGCTGCATGTTTCTTGAAATATTCAACACAGTCAGGACACATATCCCTTGAAATACCTATAGGTTCATCGGTTAAAAGAGACAATTGTTTTTCTGCATGGCAAGCAAAATAACTTCCTTCTCTCCCATTATCATAAAAGGCAGGTACTTTTGGAGGCAATTCATGTCCTATCTTTTTACAGTAATCAAACATTGTATCCAATGGTACTCGTGCAAACCCTTCAGGGGCTTTCGTTGTTTTTCCATCAAACCCACTCAAAGTTATTTTTCCGTTTGAAGCAACACAACCCTTTACTTTCTTCTTCTTAGCCATATCTATTGCTCTTTTATATGCTTCTTTAGATGCCTCTATTTCTTTAGCATATCTTAGTTTTACTTCTTCTTTAGTTAACAATGTATCAGGGTCTTTTTGATTTTTTAATCTGTCTGTAATACGCATAACAGGCTTTGAATTAACATTATTAACATTGTCAAGGCTAACGGCACTACTTATTTTAGGTTCAGCCTTTTCGAGTTCTGACGTTTGCTCTATATTTGTTTGGACCTGTTCCTGATATTTTTTCTGTTGTTCTTGAGATATTTCATTACTATGTTCAATATCCATCCCTGCAAATTGTCTTAGATAAATCGTAAAATATCCTACACCTTCGCTATTGGAATAGCTTTCGGAGTAGTCTACTACAAATGCTTTACTAAACTTTACCTTGCTCACCAACTGACCAGCATAAAAATGTTCTACTGTAACATCTTTATAGCACTCCTTGTTAGTTCCCGGAATTAAAGCCCACTTGTAAAGCCCCACAGTTCCCTCACCAATGTCAATTATCCCTGAAATTACCATTGAGTTTCTTGGATAGTTTCTTCTAATATCATAATCATCAGGTGGATACACAATATAAGAAACATGTTGTATACTTTTTTCTAATACAGTACCATCTGATATTGTTACCTTGTATTCCAAATTATCCCTCCCCCCATCTATTTACATACTTGATTCTTCTCCATGGATTTATAAAGAAGAACTCTTTAGATAATGCCGTCTCCCAACTGTCCTTCTTGCGGAAGCTCTAAACAGTCTACAAACATTTTCGCTGCACCTTTGGCTAATTGAATTTTTGATCCTCTCATCGACCCTGATTTGTCGATAACTAAAGCTAT
>JAAYPS010000181.1 GCA_012519655.1 Clostridiaceae bacterium
ATCAATAGCATAATTTGGTGGCATACCAAATACAATGTCAGCTCCGGATTTATACATATCCTCTAATGTATCATACAACTGGTATTCGAAAACAAGCCCTGTCATATGAGATATTTCATCTAAAACTTCTTTTGAAATACCCTTCACCTGACCGTCTGAACCGGCGTATTGTATTGGAGCTGCACCATTAAGAGATACTGCTTTAATTATGTTTTTTCTGGTTATGTAATCCAGCTCATCCTCTGTTAAAAAAGATTGAGCACTTACTTGTATTCCAGATGATAATATAGTTAACAATAAAATAATTAGCAAAACTTTTTTAGTGCTAATTTTACTAATGAACATGTAGCTTTCCTCCTTGGATTATCATCCGTATTTTTATCAAATTTTTTCTATCATTAGTGTAAACTACTTGGCTTGGCTTTACAACAGATACAACAATTTATAGCTTTTTTATGCGCAATTTCTATCGTTTGTTCAAGCGCCTCTTCGGTGTTAAAGCTATATAAGAATTCAGTTAGCAAGTGTATGACTTTGGTGATAGCTTGTAAGATTTATAATCAAATTAAAAAAGATTTGCAAATATATAGGGGGTTGCCATCCACCACAAACAAAGGCTCCCCCTCTTTTTACCTTTATATAGAAAAATGTCCTCGGTTGCAATCACAACAAGCGAAGCCATCCTCTCTTCTTAATTGATGTGCATTGAATGAAAAATGCTCACTAGAATACTCATACTTGCCAAACATTAAATATATAAAAGCTCTTCTTGGAATTACTTGTTAAGGTTTTAATCTTTGTTAATCTTTCTTATACCTGGCTAAAAACTGCTTAGTTCTCTCTTCCTTAGGAGCACCAAACACTTCCTGAGGAGACCCCTGTTCAATAATCACACCATCATCCATAAAAATAACACGGTCTGCCACATCCCGGGCAAAGTCCATTTCATGGGTCACGATAATCATTGTAGTGTTTCGTTCTGCTAAGTTCTTAATAACTTTCAGCACTTCACCAGTAAGCTCAGGATCCAACGCAGAGGTAGGTTCATCAAAACACAGAATATCTGGTTCTAAAGCTAGGGCGCGTGCAATAGCTACCCGCTGCTTCTGCCCACCAGATATCTGATGAGGATAGCATTCCAACTTATCTGATAGACCAACCTGGGAGAGAAGCTCTTCACCCCGAGCCTGGATCTCTTGTAAGATAGCTTTTTTATCCTGTTTATAATTAGGACGTTCCTTGGCTAAAAGCTCTGCCGCCAAAGTAACATTTTTAAGTACTGTGTATTGAGGAAATAGGTTAAAGTCTTGAAAAACCAAGCCAAAATGTAGGCGTTTTTTTCGTACTTCACTTTCCAACTGAGTAGCAGGATCATCTGCGTCAAAAATTACCTCATTATTGACAATAATGCTTCCTTTATCGGGCCGCTCCAGGAAGTTGAGGCAGCGCAACAAGGTGGTTTTACCACTTCCAGAAGAACCTATTATTGCAATGGACTCACCTTTTTCTAAAGAAAAATCTATTTTTTGCAAGACCTTGAGGGTTCCGAAATTCTTTTCAATATTCTTAACTTCTAAAATTGCCATTGGTATACCCTCCTTTATACGCGGAAATAACCCATTTTTTTCTCTAACCAATCAAGTAGTAAGGTTAGGGCACCCACAAAGACAAGGAAATAAATACCTGTGCCAAAGAGAGGCCAAATAAGCCCCTTACTGCTATATTCTCCAGCCATCATTATGATCTCTTTATTGGCAATTATGCGAGATAGAGATGTATCTTTTACTAAGGTAATAACTTCATTACCTACAGGAGGTAGGATACGCTTTACAACTTGAAGCAGTGTAACCTTGAAAAAAATCTGCACCTTGGTCATACCCAAAACCTGACCAGCTTCATATTGACCCTTGGGCACACTCTCAATACCACCTCGGAAGATTTCAGAAAAATAACAAGCGTAGTTAATAACAAAGGCAACCGTTGCTGCAACAAAGCGTCCTGTAGCGCCACTTGGCCAGGTAAAAGACATATTCAAAAGTCCTGGCCCATAAAAAATTATCATAAGCTGCAGCATTAAAGGCGTTCCCCTAACCATCCAAACTATTGTTCGCAGCAACCACCGAAGGGGACGAAATCTACTCATGGTTCCAAAAGAAATCAATAACCCCAATGGCAGTGAAAATACAAGCGTTAATGCAAAGAGTCTACAGTTAAGCAAAAAGCTTTCTGATAGACGACTTATAATCACAGAAATTTCATTCATATCTCTCTAACCTCAATATACAAGTGGCAGAGAATAGGTAAAGACCTCTGCCACTCACTAAATATTCTATTAGTCATTGGTCTAATCAGCTAATTCTAATCCGTACTTATCGGCCAATTTACCCATAGTGCCATCTGCAGTTAATTCGTCAAGAATCTTGTTCACTTCTGCACAAATGTCAGAACCCTTACGGAATGCAATACCATAATTCTCTTCAGCCAAGTAATCAACTATTTTAACATCATCGTAGTTAGTACCTGGTCCAGTCATGGTTTTTGCTAAGGTTAAGTCTAATACAGCGGCATCAACAGTCCCAGCTTTCACTTCCATCAAAGCCTCAGTCTGCAAGGTTTTGGGAACATAGCTTGCCTGCTTTAAGTTATCATCAGCCTGAATGGTTTTTTCACCAGCAGATCCCTGCTCAGCTGCTACAGTCTTGTCAATTAAGGACTTAGTGTTCTCATATGTAGTACCTTCTTTAATCAAAACTACCTGAGCATTCTTTACATAAGGCTGCGTAATCTCCATGGTTGCCTTACGTTCCTCATCAATTGTAAAACCGTTCCAGATACAGTCAATTGACTTGGCATTCAGTTCCACTTCCTTGGTATCCCAGTTGATCTCAATGAATTCTGGCTCAACGCCAAGCTTCTCGCTTACAATAATTGCTAGTTCTGTGTCAAATCCAGTGAAAGTACCACTTTCATCTGTATAATTCATAGGCGCATAGTCGGTGTAACCTATAATCATCTTGCCATTTTTCCGAACATATGCTAAATCACTATCATCTTGGGACGCTGTGGTATCGGTATTAGCACATGCACCCAAGGCAAAAACCATGGCTAACGACAACAGCAGAATTACTAATTTTTTCATCTCTAATTTCTTCATCTTTATATCCTCCAATTTCGAACTTACAACACTTTAACATTATACCACTTTATCAGGATAAAGCCAGTACTTTTTAGCAGTGTCTTTTAATTATTCACGTATATAATTTACTTTTGTAATTGACCATTATTCACGAAGTGTTAATTGTAAAACTAAATTAGACCCCTTTTTAATCCAAAGTATAATTTAGTCTTACAAACATAGGGGGTCTAATTCAACTCTATAAAGTCTTATTTTGTTTTACAATTTGATCATTATAACACGCATATGTTATTTGCTACTTGTTTCCCAAGTTATTCAAGCGTAGTGCTTATTTCTAAAAAGATGGTAACTAAAGAAAAAAGTCTTGATAAATTCCTTCAAATTGTATACATTATTTATAGGGGTGCGCAACTGACGGAAAACGTCTGATGACAGACGTGGCAGGATAACCTGCAGGGAGCGCACATAATTTCGAGCCGACCGTCTGGGCAAACCTTTAAGGGTTGTCCAGGCGTTTTTTATTTCTAAGAACTATTTTGGGAGGTTATTAGCGTGAATAAATTATCATTAGAGCAAGAGCTCAGATCAAACTCTTATCCAGGACGCGGCATTGTCCTTGGCAAGTCCAAAAATGGCACAAAAGCAGTAGCAGCATATTTTATCATGGGAAGAAGCACAAACAGCCGGAACAGGATATTTGTAGAAGACGGTGAAGGAATTCGTACACAAGCCTTCGATCCTTCCAAACTGACAGACCCAAGCCTGATTATATACGCCCCTGTAAAGGTTCTTGGGAACAAAACAATAGTAACAAATGGCGACCAAACCGATACGATCTATGAGAATATGGACAGGCAGTTCACATTCGAGCAGTCATTGCGCTGCCGCGAATTTGAGCCCGACAACCCCAACTACACACCTCGCATTTCAGGTATTATGCATATTGAAAACAACAATTATAATTATGCATTGTCAATATTGAAAACCAGTAATGGCAACCCTGCATCTTGTAATAGATTTACCTTTGCTTACGAAAATCCTATAGCTGGGGAAGGGCATTTCATACACACTTATATGCATGATGGTAATCCGCTGCCAAGCTTTTATGGTGAACCCAAACTTGTTGAAATTTCAGATGATATAAACGATTTTACATGCATGATTTGGGATAGTCTAAATCAAGAGAACAAGGTATCCTTATTTGTTCGTTTCATCGATATAGCCACAGGAAAATATGAAACAAAGATTGTTAATAAAAACAAATTATAAAATATGAAAAGAGGTGCAACATGAACGAAATAGAATTAAAGTATGGATGTAATCCTAATCAAAAGCCATCAAGAATTTTCATGGGAGATGGAAGTGAGCTTCCTGTTACAGTGCTAAACGGAAAACCAGGCTATATTAATTTCTTGGATGCCCTCAATGGATGGCAGCTTGTAAAGGAATTAAAAGAAGCTACAGGCCTTCCTGCTGCAACGTCTTTTAAGCATGTGTCACCAGCAGGTGCTGCTGTGGGTCTCCCGCTATCTGATGTACTATCCAAAATATACTGGGTGGAAGACCTTGGGGAGTTATCCCCTCTGGCATGCGCATACGCAAGGGCTCGTGGTGCCGATAGAATGTCATCCTTTGGAGATTTTATTGCCTTGTCTGATATCTGTGATATTGATACAGCCAAACTTATCAAACGTGAAGTTTCGGATGGAATTATTGCTCCCGGCTACACCAATGAGGCACTTGAGATATTAAAGTCAAAGAAAAACGGCAACTATAGTGTAATCCTCATCAATCCTGATTACACACCAGATCCCATCGAGCAAAAACATGTATTTGGAATTACCTTTGAACAGGGACGTAACGATCTGGATATTAATGATGAGCTTCTATCCAACGTCGTGACAAAAAATAAGGATATTCCAGAAAATGCTCTGATCGATATGAAAATAGCATTGATTACTTTGAAATACACACAGTCAAATTCGGTTTGCTATGTCAAAGATGGACAGGCAATAGGTATCGGTGCCGGTCAGCAATCACGAATCCATTGCACAAGGCTTGCTGGGAGCAAGGCCGATAATTGGTTCCTTCGTCAATCTCCACAGGTTCTTAATCTACAATTTGCTGATTCTCTTGGAAGAGCTGAGCGTGACAACACAATTGATGTCTACATTGGCGACGAGTATGAGGATGTCCTAAGAGAATGCGAATGGCAAAAGCGTTTCACCGTGAAGCCTGAAATATTCACCCAAGAAGCAAAACGGGCATGGCTGAACAAAATGCAGAACGTAACCCTTGGCTCCGATGCATTCTTCCCCTTCTCTGACAACATTGAGAGAGCTTACAAAAGCGGAGTAAAATATATTGTTCAACCTGGTGGTTCAGTAAGGGATGACTTAGTAATAGATTGCTGCAATAAATACGATATGGTAATGGCTTTTACTGGTATTAGATTATTCCATCATTGATATTAGCTAGTTCTTGGGCAAATACAAATTTATCCTACTCTTTGAGATATTATATCTTACCTAATTATTAATTTTGAAAAAACAGCAAGCCCCAAAAATTCGTTGGCTTGCTGTTTTTTTATTCAAAATTTCTGCGCACCATAAAAAGGAAACAGACTTTACTAATCAATGAAATTTGCATTTAATTCCTTCAGCATGTCCTGTATGGTGTCGGCTATTTTATCACACGCATCATCTAAAGGCACTTTCATGGAAAAGCTTTTATCTCTAGCTGCAATTTCGCAACAATTTTCTTTCATATTTCTTGGACTCACAATAACCCGCATCGGAACACCCAGTAAATCTGCATCTGAAAACATAACTCCAGCGGTTACTGGTCTATCGTCATAAATAACCTCAATTTGCTTTGACATAAGCTGTTGGTATAATTTATCAGCATATTCCTTAACTTCTGCATTATCTGAACGCACAGCACACAAATGCACTTGCCATGGTGCGATGGACATTGGCCAGATGGGGCCATACTCGTCACGATGAACTTCACACACCGATGCCGCAAGCCTTCCAACACCTATACCGTAGCATCCCATAACTGGATAGTGGGCGATCCCATCAGTATCAAGATATTGCATTTCCATAGCTTTTGTATATTTTGTACCAAGCTGGAATATGTTTCCTACCTCAATCCCTCTTGAAATTGTAATGGTCGCTTTTTTACATTCCGGGCAAATACCCCCTTCGACAATCTTTGCAAAATCATGGAAATCCACATTGCCTAAATCTCTATTAATATCCAGGCCTGTATAATGGTAATCAGGTCTATTGCCGCCGCAGCTAAGATTATTTGTTCCTTCAAGCGACTTGTCAAATAGCACTGTAAAATTATTGCCAAGCTGATAAGGCCCGATAAAACCGGCAGTTAATCCACAATCCTCTGTAATTTCTGCCGGATGGATATCATACCCGAGGAAGTTTTTAATCTTTGTTTCATTTGCATCGAGATCACCTCGAATAAACAATACAATGTAACTGTCATCATCATTTCTTTGGTAAACAACTGCTTTACAGCATTTTTGAATGGATGTCTTTAAAAAGTTGCTGACTTTTTCAATGGTAGGAGTGTTAGGTGTATGAATAAGCTGTAGTGGCTCTGAAACCTCGTCGCGTTCATTTTGAACAATACTTTCCGCCGTCTCCATATTAGCCCGATAGTCGCAGCTTTGACACAGCGCAATTGAATCCTCTCCCACTGGAGTTAGGAGCATAAACTCATGTGCGATATCTCCTCCCATCATCCCGGAATCAGACGCTACCGAAATCACATCGCTAAGACCCGCACGTTTGTAAATACGCTCGTACGCTTTAAAGCAGAGCTCATAATACTGTTCTAAGTCTGCCTGCGAGGTATGGAATGAATATGCGTCCTTCATGGTAAACTCTCTTACTCGGATAAGTCCACCTCTAGGGCGTGCTTCATCACGGAATTTAGTCTGTATCTGATATATCATAAACGGATATTTCGCATAGCTATTTGCAAACTCACGTACAAGTTGAACGGCTGCTTCTTCATGCGTCATCCCTAGAACAAGTTGATTCTTGTTGCGATCGCTGAATCGAGCCAATTCGTTACCAACACTGCTATATCTACCCGATTCCTCCCATAATGATGCAGGCAATACTACAGGGAACTGTACCTCTTGCCCATCTATAGCATCCATCTCCTCACGGATGATCTGCTCTATTTTTCGGGTAATCCTGCGAAGCGGCATATAGGATGAAAAAATCCCATTCGCAACATGTTTAATGTATCCACCACGCAACATAAGGGCATGGCTTTCAATGACACAGTCGGAAGGTCTTTCTCTAAACCTACTGCCAACTAGTTTCTCAAGTTTCATTCTAAGCACCTCTTAATAATAATGTTAAATGAATATACTAAGGCATTTGTGATGTTATATGTTTTGAGTACAGCTAACATTTATTAAGGATACATCGCAAAAGCCTTATATTGTTATTCATTATAGCAATGGAAACAATTGTTTTCAAATGTTTCTGCTTACCAGTTTGGCCCTTCCCGATAAAGCGGCACTTGATTAGTCTTCGCAGCTCCTCGAACACAAACGAATCGCCGTCGGCTTAGCTTAAATCGGCGTTGACAACGAAATACTCGCCGAGCCCTGCGTATGTGAAAGTTTTCTGACCGTTATCGCTCTTTTCGGCGGTGTACCAGTCGTTGCCCATAGCGAAAAAATAGCCCATGCCTTTCTGGCATGAGCAAAGTTTCTACTTTCTTGATATTAATATCCCTAAATCTTCTATAAATCTATTAACATCTTTTGCAGGAATTGCAACTAGCGAAGAAGGGGAATAGCACTTCATTAGTGACTTGTTTATTATAATTTGTTCCTTAAAACCATATTGTTCTAGCGTTGCCTTGAATATCTCAAGCAATTGCTGGTTATTCAATTTCTTTAAGTAGATGAAATATTCATCCCCTACTGTATAAGCAATTAATCCTGCGATAAAGTTCAAGAACAATTGTTTATCCTCAATTGGTTTTCCTGGGAAGTGTATCCATTCTTGTTCGGAACTAATTTCCTCGACATTTACTGGGTCTGGGTACTTAAAAATTTCTTCTCTAATAGCCTCGCAAACATTATTTACAACTTCATCATGAGTAAGCCTTCCACTGTTTAATCTTTGTACCCTTCTCATCCAATGCATAATAAACCATTCTTCACTATTTCTATCATATCTATTATAACCATTATCGCAAAAATCTCTTATTTCTTTGGAAACTATTGGACGTATATAGTTAATGAAATTAAACCTGCCAGCATCCATTACAGATACTAAAGTCTGCTAACAACCCCGAATCGGTAAGGAATAAATTGGTAAAACAATTATAAGCCCCGCCAGATAAAGCCGGAGCAGGAACTTAACTTTGCTTCTGGTATGGTGTCCGCTTTAAGCCGCTATAGTTTAAACAAATCAGTGTATAATACGCATTTAGTAAATTCATTATCTAATTGATTTGAGCCACGCACGAGCAGGCGTAACCCTTTCTGCGATAATAAGGAGGGGTACATACATAAAAAAAGGACAGATATATATCTGTCCTGATTTTGTGTTTTTGATTACATCTAATTAAGCTAAATAAACATTTATAGCTCTGAGTTTACGGCTATCTTTCGGATCGGTCTCGGTATCGAATGTGACCTTTTGACCATCTTCCAAAGCCTTGTATCCATCACATTGGATAGCTGAAAAATGCACAAAAACATCTTCGCCACCATTGTCATTAGAAATAAAGCCAAAACCCTTTTCCGAATTAAACCACTTTACTGTACCACTATTCATTTGGGTACCTCCATATAATTTATTTTGTACCCAAAAAAAACAAAACTCACATATTTTGCAAACCATCAAAAAACAATAATCCGCAAACATGTGAGGATAAAGCAATTATCTTGAATACTTTCATAGAATACCACATATTCTTTAATCTGTCAACAAAAATTTTTATTGAATGGTATATGCGGTCTCCTGATTTTGATTTAAAGAAGCAGGTTCTTGATTACCTAAATACTTCTGTATGGGTAATCCTATCAAGTCCTATTTAGTGTAGCTAATAAATTGCTTAACTCTTCTTGTGTTAAGTTTCTCCATTGCCCTACTGGTAGTTTATTCAATCTAATATTCATAATGCGAACACGCTTTAATTTTACTACTCTATAACCAAAATGAGTGCACATCCGTCTAATTTGTCGATTTAAACCTTGAGTAAGTGTGATTTTAAATGATTTAGCATTTATTTTCGTTATTTTGCATCTTTTTGTCACAGTATATTCATTCTTAACGGGATTGTATATTTTTACCCCTTTTGCCATGCCCTCAATAAAAGAAGGAGTAATAGGTTTATTTACCGTTACAATATAATCCTTTTCATAATTATTTTCATTCATTAAGATCTTATTAACGATACTTCCATCATTAGTAAGAAGAATCAATCCTTCAGACTCCTTATCTAACCTCCCTATCGGGAAAATACGGTCAGGATGATTTACAAAATCAATAATATTCCCTTTTATATGTCGCTCAGTCGTACAAGTAATACCCGTTGGTTTATTTAAGGCAATATACACATCTGTCTTTTTCAACTTTAGTAGTTTACCATTTACCTCAACCTTATCTTTTGGATTTACCTCTTGTCCAATTTGAGCTATATTACTATTAATCTTTACTTTTCCCTGTTTAATTAATTCGTCAGCCTGTCTTCTAGAACAAAGGCCTGTTGAACTAATATAGTTATTTATTCTCATATATATAACACTCTCGTCTCGTAATAGGGTATAATACTCTACTTTTGTTGTTGAATTAACGTAGTTACTCATTATAGCACATTTTTATGATTAATATGTTTTCTCTCATATTCTTGTGCTTTCCTGTGCTTTATATACTATTATACTTTGATATACCCAGGATCTTCTTTCGGTATAACATCCAAAATAAATACCACAGTTAGTTGAGAAACTGTTTTTTTACACCATATAAATCAGTCAATCGTAGGGTTTATGCATACGCCCACAAACAGCAGTATTCCACTACGAGTGGTAATTCCGTAAACAAACGGACGATTCAGTATCATTTCTGCATTATCCTCCGGCATGGCAGATCCGGCATAAGCGATGTTTGTAAATGCAGATGCTTCAACTCCATTCTCGTCTATGGAGATATAGGTTTGCTGTTTTACTCCAGATATGAATGCAATCCCATCGGTAATTCCAGAAAAATCTGCATCCATACTGAAAGCAGAATTTATATTCAAATTTTTAAGCGGTTCGGTCAAATCAAAGCTTGAAGAATATCCAAATTTTGGAATACTCCATATAACTTCTCCAGTCCTTCTTTCTCCTCCAGTGAAAATATCCTCTATTCTTTCTGGAGATGATAACAACTCTCTCACACTAACACCCTCATCTGGTAAGATAAATACCATGCTTCCACTATTTTTAAGTCCTAGAGAAGAACGGGTGTACCCTTCGCCTCTACTGAAGCTTTGAGATGCATTGGTCATATTCATGAAATCACAAAGCACGCTTTCACTGTCCTCCGGGTAAAACGAATCTTTTTTCGTATTTGCTTTATTGAAACGGTTAATCCATTCATCATAAAAATAAACCGTATTCAAAATACTCATGATTTGTTGGGTATCAACGTTAAGTTTAGGAGCAATCCTGCCATTTGTGTTACTAGAAATCCATTGTCCCATCAGAGCTCCGGTGGATTCATCGGAAAAGTCAACTGAAAACAAAGAAGCGTAGAAATTATCCGTGGCATTTTTTAAAAATGGTTCTTTATAGTTATACTCTTGTCCATTCATGTCGTTGTCCAGCCAGAGGGAGTTTGCTATTTTTAGCCTGGAAATTTCATTATGAGTATATAAAAGGCGATAAAGGTTTCCGCATTCTTTGGACAGGTCAAATACATTATCGAAACCCAGCAGTTCGGACAGTTCATCTTTCGTAGAACCTTCCGCACCAGTTGCAGCCAACGCTAAGGCATAATATAAACTTAGTGGCGAGTAGCAGTTATTTGTTTCTACCTCTTTAAAAACTTGCGCAGCGGTGTTGTAAGAAAACTTATGAATTGCATCGTAGGTTGAATCATTCACCGGATTCTCATCCCGGCGTTGGCGCATGGCTTCATAGTCACTTGAACTAAATCCCTTTGGATACTCTGGTTGATTTATTCCTTTTGGGCCGGTTGTATTATCTATAAATGAGTTGTTTGTAAGTGCAATGCATGACGTCAGAAGAAACAGCATTATTGCTGCGATAAGGCAGGAAAGAAATTTCTTCATGATAACCTCCAAATTATTATAATTTTATCTTTCATATTAGACGTTCAATACGTTGGTTTGTTCCTAGTGGTCAAACAAGCCCAGAGGCCTAGCCTGAAGCACAGCTTCGAAATTAAAAAGAACATCAAAATCTTTATTCAGTATTAACAATACACCATCAATTGCTTTGATGTTTATTTATCAGTTCTATAAGTCTATTATAGAGATTAATATCTATACTGTTATAAACTCCTTCATTACCTCCCTGCATAACAGCTTTACCTTCATGTAAAAAAGTATAATAGTCAGATATTGTGCCGTCACGATAAGTTGCGCGCAAGAGATAACATTCCTCACAAGTTTTAATATCAATACCCGGCCATACAGCTGACTTTGACAAATAGCTCATAATAATCTCTTCAGCGAGCTTAGCATCTTCACCAAATAATGGTGATACAGAATGCTGGACCTCTCCATTCTTGAGCTGCATAAGTGAGTAGGAAACCTTTGATTCGACTCTCTCCAAGAACCCGTCAGGCACATTACTGTTGCCCTTGTAATCCCACTTGCTAAGCCAATTATGCCTGGCTTGAAAGGTATCGGCATCAATGATTAAATAGATATTCCCGTTGTTGGTAACTGTGTGGACATCACCATCTTTTGTAGTGATGTAAAAAGTCTGTGCACCTCCGACAATACCCTCTGGATTTTTAATCAGTCTTCCATTACTCTGGTTTATAAGGCTAACAATTTCTGGGTACTCATTGGTTTTGAATTTCATATATCGTTCGGTTTGTGACGAGGGCTGGACAATTAGCTCAATACTTTGAATATCTTCAACCTTCAAAGATTTAGCCCACATTATAGAAGGCGTTATGCTACTAGGATTAGAAATAAGCCCAAAGGATATAGCTATAGCTCCAATCATCACTATTATGATTATCCAAAACTTTGGTTTTCTATAATTTAACACATTTTTAATCCTTCCCCTTACACTCCCTTCGCCAAAAGCAAGTGGACTTCCATTTATTATATGTCTTCCGGTAGCAAGCGATAGTAACGAATTAGCATAAGGTTTTTTGATATCTTCATTCATTACTTTCAATACTCTTTCATCACAGGATAGCTCCATATCTGTACTCATTAATATAAACGAAATCCATACAAGAGGATTAAACCAGTGAATAGACAGTATTAAAAAGCCTAATATCTTAATAATATGGTCTTTGCGATGGATATGGGTATGCTCATGTATTAGGATGTAATTTTGTTCTTCTTCGCTCAATCCAACTGGTAAATATATCTTTGGGTTTATTAATCCTAACACAAATGGTGTTTTTAAATTCTTCGCTTCATAGATATTCTGCTCTACTAATTCTGCAGTTTTAAGCTGCTGTATTAATATCAAAATAGATACAAAACTATAAAAAAGCAATGCTATTATTCCTAAAACCCATATGTATGTACCTATTTCCATATAAACCTGTAGTGGGTTTACACTTGCCCCAATATTAGGTGCTGGAAGTGATTTGTTTATAAATGTATCAACTACTTCTATTCCACTATAAATCTTTGGATTTTGCTGATAGATAATATCATGGGGTATTGGAAGACCATTCGTATTTCGAGGCATAAGACTAAACACACTTTCAAATGAATGTGGGATTATAAGGCGATAAGCCACCACACCCCATAAGACATAGGAGATGACTTTTGGAGTTTTTTTAAGTAATAGTCTGGCAAGCATTACAACAAGGATTACATAGCTTGCAGTAAAACTCATATTTAAAACAGTAAGAAAAAGTTCGCTCATAGCTACACCTCCTTGTGCCCGTCAATCAATCTTTTCAACTCTTCAACCTGATTCTTGCTTAACTTTCTGCCGCCAATAAAAGCTGTTAGAAATTTTGGCAAAGACCCTCCAAAGGTTTCCTCAACAAAACGTATACTTTGATTCGAGTAATACTCATCCTTTGAAAATAGAGATGAAACTACAGCATTTTCATTTTGAAAAATACCTTTTTCACATAACTTTTTAAGTACAGTATATGTTGTAGACTTTTTCCAATTCATTTCTTTTTCACTTAGTTTCACAAGATCGCCAGAACCGATTGGTTCGTTCTGCCAGATTAAGTTTGCAAACTTCTCCTCGGTTTCAGTAAGTTTATAACACTTCACGATAACACCTCCCTAGTCTACAATTTATCGACCACGCAATATAAGTCTACATCCTATAGACCAGTTTGTCAATAGTTGTTTATGAAGCATCTGTGCATAAATATACTTAACCTCATTCCTGTTGATGTTGCCAAACTACAATTTTGTTACGGCCATCTTCTTTTGCCTTGTATAATGCTTTATCTGCTGAGTCAATTATCTTCTCAGCTGCCATCTTATCATTCGGGATAATGGATGCTACACCTAAGCTGACAGTTAAAACTGTGTTGATTTTCTCGTTTTTAATACCTAATTCTTCGACTTTTCTTCGAATTTTCTCAGCTACAATTTCAACTACCTCTCCATTGGTATTCATGAGCATTACTACAAACTCCTCACCACCGTAGCGCGCTGCAAGATCACCCGGCCTCCTTATTACATCTTTTATAGCTTCTGCAATTCTTATCAATGCTTGGTCACCTGCTAGATGACCATATGTATCATTAAAGACCTTGAAGTGATCAATGTCTATCATAATCAAAGCCAACGGCATCCTTTCACGCATACATAGTCTCCAGGTTTTTTGATATGCAATATCAAAAGCTCTTCTGTTCTCAATTGAGGTAAGACCATCTATCATTGAGATTTGCTCAAGAATAACATTGGCAGCTATAAGCATATTATTTACACGGTTTAGCTCTTCTGTTCTCTCATTTACGCTATCTCTAAGTTTTTTACTCAATCTTTGATATTTAATTAACAAATATATTACAACTATTGTTACGGATAGTAAAATTAGAAGAATTGAGCGCAGTAATAAAGTCCGATAATAGTCCTCAGTAATGTATACCACTCTCTTACCTTGCCACTGCTTCATTATTCTATCAACTGTGCCATCCTCAGTTAAATCAATAAGGCCGGAATTAATCAGTTCCAACGTTTCAATATCGCCTTTTTTTACGGCTATTCTTGAATATTGAGTTTCTATAGGCTCCTCCACAACCCTTATACCAGTTATCCTACTTAGAGCAAGTTCGTACTCACCAATCCATCGGTCTGCAATAATTGCATCTAAATGACCATTACTTAAATTAATGAATGATGTTTTCCAATCATAAATCGTAACAATGTCTATTTCTTCATATTCTCTAAGAATTGTACTTGGATAACCACCAGCCTCTACGCCCACTTTCTTGCCTTTTAAGTCGTCAATACTCCTTAAGGATGAATTGCTGTTTTCTACGAATATCGAAAACTCAGATTTTAGCAAGGGGCACGAGAAGTCATATATTTCATCTCTTTTGAGACTTGGATTGATTTGAAGAAGTCCGTCAGCTTCGCCATTGAGCACCATCATTTGTGCTTGCTCCCAATTTACTGGAATAACTTTAATATCATAACCAATTCTATCTCCAATAGCTTTAGCAATGTCAACTGCCACACCTTTAGCTGTCCCGTTATGATCGTAAACGATAGGTGCCAGGTTTTCATTGCCAAGCAAAATCAAAGTGTCACTATTGTCTGAGTCCTTAGCAAATCCATCAAGAGGCATAAACAGATTTATTAAAAACAAAGCAAAAATAGTAGTGATAATATATGTATAGTTCTTATTAAAGTTTCCCGTCGTTCTTACAATGACCACCTACTTACGATTTCAGTATCAGCAATTATCATTTCTAAGCTTTTGTGATGTAACCTTATTAAACTTCAACAGTATACGATATTACATTGGTTTCGATTTATTTATACCCTATAACTAACCGACGTATCATTTTTATATTATGTTGACTACGTAACATACTCTTGCACAAATTCCAAAGCCTGATATTTCTCATAACGATAATAGACTTTCCCTCAGTGGCATTAGTTTTTATATCACAATCCACTAGACCATATTACATTATAACATCTAGTCTGGACGCATGACTACAAAAACTGCTCCAGAACCGCTTCCAAATATCAAAAATTCTTATATTATTGAATATTTTGTCGAATTCAGATTCAGTTTGACGATGACTGTAAATACTCTTGCCCAGTTTTTCTGTCACTAAAGGCACAAAGTATAAAGCGCTTATAGCTTACTGGGTTGTTACATTGTTTCGGTTTATTAATTTTTAGTATATAATGTTAATGTATATTACAACTTAGGAATAATGTTACTTTGGATAGAAATATAATTTGTAGAACTAATCGATAAATTTCAAGAACTAAATTGGAAATAACTGTTTAAAATTGAAGGACCATGAAACGTCCAGTTGTTAACTGGAAATTCAAAATAAATGAGTTAACAAATAATATTATCGAGGAGAGTAGCTATGAAAAACAAAGAACTAATATCCAGGCAACGAGAATTCTTTTACAGTGGCAAGACTTTGCCTATAAGCGAGCGTATAAATAATTTGAAAAAGCTCAGGCAAGCTATTCTGAGTTATGAAGATAAGATATCAAAGGCACTTTATGAGGATCTAAACAAGTGCCAATTTGAAGCTTATGAAACAGAAATTGGCGTTACACTTCATGAGCTTAGCCATATGATTCGAAAATTGCCTCGTTATGCCAAGACAAAACGTCCAGCTACTCCTTTAACACACTTTCCTTCTACAAGCCGTTTGTATCATGATCCATACGGAATCGTTCTAATTGTTGCGCCATGGAACTATCCATTTCAACTTGCGATTATGCCACTTATTGGGGCCATTGCTGGTGGAAACTGCTCTGTGTTGAAAACTTCTGCTACCGCAGCAGCAACCTCAGCTGTTATTAAAGAAATGCTGTCATCTGTTTTTCCACAGGAGTATATTGCTGTGGTAGAAGGAAAGGAAGAAGGCAGCCGTGAACTGCCGGATGAAAAGTTTGATTTCATTTTCTTTACAGGTAGTGTAAATGTGGGAAAACAAATTATGGAGCGTGCCTCAAAGAATCTGACACCTGTAGTGCTTGAGCTGGGTGGGAAAAGCCCTTGCATTGTGGACGAGACTGCGGATCTTGCTTTAACTGCAAAACGTATCATATGGGGAAAGAGTATCAATTCTGGCCAAACCTGCGTCGCACCAGACTATGTATTGGTACATAGCAGCATTAAGGAAGAACTTATTATTGAAATGAAAAAAGTTATTCCTCTACTTTTAGGCGAGGATGTTATAAATAATGAGGATACACCATGTATCATAAATCAGCATCATTTTGATCGTCTTACAAAGCTGATTGAAACAGGCGAGGTGGTATATGGTGGTCGAAATAATCCTGAAAATCGAAAGATTGAAATAACCATTCTTGATAATGTTACATGGGGTTGCCCTATTATGCAGGAAGAATTGTTTGGTCCTATCCTTCCAATCCTAACCTACGATAATACAGAGGAAATGCTACACTTTATGGCCCAGCGTGAAAAACCTTTGGCTTTATACCTGTTTACGCAAAGCAAAGAAATGGAGAAACTGGTCACTTCACGTCTTTCCTATGGCGGAGGTTGTATTAATGATACAATTATGCATGTAGCAAATAATCATCTACCATTTGGAGGTGTTGGGAACAGTGGCATGGGCAATTATCACGGTAGGCGAAGCTTTGAAGTCTTCACCCATGCTAAAGGCATTGTAAAGCGAGCTAAATATCTTGATATCCCTCTTCGGTATCCCCCTTATGATGATAAACAAAAAATGAAAATTTTACGGATGTTTTTAAGGTAAGGTTATGTATAACAAATATACATCATCACCCTCCTAACAGTGGCAGGTCATATTCGAACAATACCTCATTTATTTCAAATATGTCGTATTTACCGTTTGTGATGAAATATTCTACGATAACATCAAACATGAAGGCATGGGAAAGTGCATATCCTGCTCTCTTCAATAAGTTATTGGTTTCGTCGAGTGACAGTTCCAATGCAACAGCCAGAGCAATAGCAGTACGCTTGCTTGGCATATAAGCTTTGTTACTCCTGATTTTCGAGAATAATCTACGATTGAGATTTGCGCGTTTATAAACCTCGACATCTTTCATTCCTTTGGCATCAATCAGACGAAGGAGCATTAGGGAGAATGGCTCATCAAGGTTGTCAACCAAGTTCTCAAGTGGAACAGGTGCTCCAACAGAGTGAGCAAGCAAATCTTCCATAATACACTCGTCATATTTGGAAACAGACCTCTCTTCTACATATAGTGCTTCCCGCTCTATATCAAGTAGTTGCCGACGTTTTATTTGATGCGTGTCAACATAATGCTCACTTATATAAGTTTCGACTGCTCCGAGTAGTTCGTGACTTAATACAAATGCTGATTTATCAAAAACCACAAGAGTTACGTCAAGGTCGTGGTCCATAAGGAAATCTTGAATTGCCGAAATAGCCACTTGAAGCGCTTCATCTTTCGGATATCCATAGATACCACTTGAAATAAGCGGAAATGCTATGCTTTCACACTTGTTTTCAACAGCCCTTCTCAGTGAATTGGTATAAGCAGCAACGAGTAGCTCCTCATTTTGTTCCTTGTCCCACTCTCGATAGACAGGCCCCGCAGTGTGGATGACGAATTTAGCAGGCAGGTTAAATCCTGGTGTAATAACTGCTTCACCGGTCTTTATTGGGGCTAGTTTATCACAGGCGGCTTGAAGCTGTGTCGCACCTGCTGCTTTAAATATAGCTCCGCAAACCCCACCGCCCATTTGAAGATTAGTGTTGGCAGCGTTTACGATGGCATCAACTTTCATTTTCGTAATGTCATGTCTGACAATAGTGAAGGGCATTTCATCCTCCTAAAATGTATTAGCTTTGTGCAATTTACTATTTGTTTGAAAATTCTATGCTAGTTCATCATAAATATATTAACACATTTTAGTCATGTCGGTTAATCATCTTGATAAGCGTTAAATACAAGATAGGTTGCTACTGATATCCCAATGATTCCTCCACAATAATCCAAATTAACTATAAATCTACCTGCTCAAAATGTTTAACGGACACTCTATATGTAGCGAACATCATGATGACATAAGCTAACAGGCCAATGATTAAAATGGGTAGCTGGCGAATCATCATTTTTGATTCAATACTATCTAACCATCTGAACTGCGGAAAATGCACAATAACCTCCATAAACATAACACCAAGGCTGGCAGGTATCATAGCAAGAAGGAATGCATTGCCTACTTTATAGGCTGTCTTGAAAAAATATGTCAGAAATATGAAATTAAACACAGCATAAATCATAAAACCGAAACCATAATAGGCAACATTAGCTTCAATACCCGCTGGATTTCCTTCTGGAATTACACGAACACGTAAAAACGCAAAAGGTAATGATATAAGTAACTGTGTCATTTGAGCCAAAACGACTAACATGATTTTAGACTTTACAGTATCACTTTTCTTAACTGGAAGTAACGCAGTATAATAAATATCATTGGTTTCCCGACCATACATAAATGTAATGAATGGTCCTAGACAACCAAACAAAAACACCATTCCATAAGGGTATGCTGGTACAATTACTAACATACCTAATGCAGTGAAAACAAATAAGTTTGGATGTGCTGCTATTCTTAATTCTTTATATAATAAATTAAACATCGTATCGGCTCCTTTCTGTACGTATCATAATGTCTTCTAAGGATAATTCCCCAGTTTCCCCTGGTTCTTTTAAATGCTGAAAGGATTCGATGAAAGCAGCTTTTTTTGCACTTTTTAATAGATTCCCATCCTTGATATATGTAATATCATCTGCAATCTTTTCTAAATCTGAGGTAATATGCGTCGAAAATAGGATGCTTCTTTCACCATCTACCACCAGTTGACGAAACAACCCTAATAAATCATCACGAGATACAGGATCTAGTCCACTTGTTGGCTCATCTAATATTAATAGCTTAGCATTGTGGGATAGGGCTAGAGTTATCATATACTTTACTTTCATACCACTGGACAAGTCTTTTACTCGCTTTTCTGGTATGAGCGAAAAGGTTTGTAAATATTTCTGATAAGCTGCTTCATCCCAATTCTTATAAAAACGCTTTGTTGTGGCAGTAATGTCAGATATCTTTTTATGTTTGTAAAAATCAATCCCACCAAGTACTACGCCAATTTCTTGCTTACACTTTTCTTCATTTGCTTTGAAATCTTGACCGAACATTTTAATAGTACCCGAGTCAGGATGAACCATATTAAGAATGCATTTTAAGGTTGTACTTTTACCAGCCCCGTTTTTCCCAATAAGCCCCATGATTTTACCCTGGGATAACGAGAAATTAATGTCCTGCAAATTGAAATTCGGATATCTTTTAGTAAGCCCTATAACAGATAATACACTCATGTCCATCACTCCCCTGCACCAGTGAATATTTTATCGAACTCATGCCCTGTCATTCGTATAAATGTTTGGCTGTCAATTAATGCTATCCCGGCATTCTTAGGGTCGGTATTCCCCAAAACAACTATGGTATCTCCAGCTTTAAGGTTAAATGTTTCTCTTGCCTTCTTTGGTAATGAAATCTGTCCCCTTTCCCCAACCGTGACTACACCAAAAAGATGCTTGTTTCTTGGGGGAATAGGTATACCCTCTTTTCCAGAGTCATAACGAACTAAATCATTCAAAGAAACATTAAAAAGATCGGCTAAAGCATCACAATTTAATATGTCAGGTAAAGAATCTCCATTTTCCCATTTTGCTACTGCTTGCCTGGAAACACCGATTTTTTCTGCAACCTGTTCCTGTGATAAATTACTATGATTTCTCAAATAACGTAAGTTTGATGCAATATTACTTTTCATGTTATTCATACATTTCATACCTCCTACAAATAGTATAAATCAGTTGTCATGAAATAAACACCAACTTAAGTATACAGGTTTTGTTAGGTTTAGTTGCGGAAAAATATTAGATTAATGGTTAGAAAGTTTTTGACAGGCACCATAAAGGCATTTAGCAAATCGTGCATTATTGAACTATTCATAGCGATAAAAAGCGAGAACAGAACTGTTCTTTGTTTTTTCTTGTCTTCACAGCGTTCTAGCATTTCACTGGCAATTTCTATACCCACTCCCTAAGGTTTGCAAATTACATTGGTATATGAATCCTTATATGGAACAGACAAATATCTTGCAAAGTCCTTGATTGAACGATGAATTTGATCTAACATCTCATCTGTGACAATAATTCCAGGTTCCCACCACCAGTTCTTAATCATAAATGGTTCGTCCTTTTTACTCTTATACGGTTCAAACCTGGCAATTAGTTTTGTCCCATATAGAACTGGCAGAACGTAATATCCATATTTTCGCTTATCAACAGGAGTATATACTTCCCATCGATATTCAAAATGGAATATTCTATTAATCATTTCTCTATCCCATAACATATTATCAAGAGGTGCTAAAAATTTGACATGTCCCTTGTTTGGATAAGCAAAATAGCCTTCCGCCTCAGATGGAAAATAAAATGGCGTATCAATTCCTTCAATATAAACTTCCTGTAGTTTCTTTATATCTACTAGATGATTTATTACTTTCTCTCTTGTTTTCGTATCGGATAAATAATGGCCTTGCCATGCTCCCCCTCTTTTGTTCCATATAAGTCCCACACATTGTATTCTGCGTTTGATATACCACTCAAGGAATTCTTCAACCTCTAAGAAGATATCCTCCTCCACAAGCTCCTTTGGTAGTACATTTTCAGTAAAGTCATAATACTTCTGTGTCCCTTTTTTTTCTTTTATAGCTAACTCTCCCCTGCAATATAAGTAATCTAACGCTGCACTTGATAGCTTTTTATGTCCCCATCTACTTTTTCTACTCTCTCCAATTGATAAATCCTTGCTACTGGTCATACCATTTTCCCTAATGTGTTCTCTTACATCTTCCAATATATTCAAAGCATCTAACTGTCCTCTGTATGCCAATGTAGCTTCTGTACGTTCTGCATTTGCTTTTCTAATTCTAGTAAAACTACCATATTCATTTGCCTCGTAAATACACATTTCTTTATCAAATCCATCAATTAATTTATGTTGGCGATACAGTAAATCATATAGCATAGAAGGCACATAGTCACACACTCGTGATTGTAACACCAAATCAGCATTACGACCTACTACATTCAGTGGATCATATTGTATACTTTTTATTTGCCAAAAGCACTGAATTACCCCATCTATCCCTCTATATTCTCTTATTTCATTTAGGTTGTGATAATTCACCAGAAAGCGCCTTGCTTCTTCTAATGATATTTCTGCTTTTCTTCTATTCATATATTTCCCCTCGTATGGCAGGTAGCAACCCAGGGAGATGGATTGCCGCATGGACAAGGTTCATGATGCATTACCCCATCGAAATGCGACATCAACTCCCTCTTATTTGCCATATTTTTTCTTTATCGTGCAATCCAAACTTCCTGACGGTTTTCCTGCATATAACATTCGTTAACTGGCATGTCCGCCAGTTCATAGCCCGAATTAGGAAGCCACTCAGTATAAAACTGCTTATATACCCTCAGCGTCGAGTCTGGTAGTTCTCCATATTTGGCTAAGTTAAATACGCCATCAGAATTACGCATCAATGTGGTTTGAGCCGCTCGCGGAAACATATCCAAGTCAATCTTCCTAGAAAATAAGTTAATCATTTATATTTTTGAGCCAATTGCATATTTCATTAAATGCATCAACTGCAGGTCTGTTTTCTTCAACAAGCTGATTTAATATAGAGTCATTAAACAATCCTCTCCCTGCGGCAACCCCCTTAGGGCAATCTATTGCCATTTGAGAAATAATATGTTCATGGTTCGATAGTTTTTTATCAAGTTCATAATACGTAGCTAAAGCTACTTGTATTTCTTCTAGTTTTTCATGCGGACCATCAACTTTGATATTTTTTGATTTAACATATTCACTTTGTTCATTAAATTTAGTAGCCCCTGCATATCTATCTCGCGCTGCGAACTTACAATGCCGAATATTACCCATAACAATTGCACCAAAACATAGTATGCACGGTTCAGTTGTGCTGTAAAGAGTATAAGAACGGATATTTGGGTGCTCTTTAAGTTTTAACTGGATGATTGCGTTTATTTCTGCATGGGCAAGGCTACTTCCGTAAATAACTGGCTCATCAGCCTGATCAACGCAAATCATATTTTGTCCAATTGAAACAAGCTCATTGTTTTCATTTAAGATAACTGCTCCAATTGGAATTGTATTTGAACAATAAGCATCCCATGCCTTGCTAAAAGCCATCTGCCATCCGAGCTCAAGTTCTTCCCAAGTCATGCTAATCCTCCTACTATATAAAATTCATCTTCTTAGCCATTTAACATAATTAGCTCATATATCCGTCAAAGGTTTTGATATTAATTCTTTTAAACTCACTAAAACCATGTAACATCGGTATACACTTAATTTACCTTGTTATATCACCCTTTCAAAAGAGCAGATATAGTAACTAATCTGTTATTACACCAGCTAATGTAGCCTGTTCTCTTACATAATCCGCTGCCATCTTATAGTTTTCAAAATCAGGTAAATGTTCAATGAATAATGTTGTATCTTGCCCTAGTGCCTCACATAGCCTAGCAACCTTTTGATAGTTTACTATTCCTTTTCCAGGCATGACTTCGTGAATTACTGTTGTATAGGCATTTTCCATAATTACATCTTTGCCATGTATACTCTTGATGTGCGATCCAAGTTTAGTAAAGCATTCCTCAATGAATTCATCACAGAAGAGATATCTTTTAGGACAATTAATCATATTAACAAAGTCCAAATGTACTCCAAAAGCCTTTCTATCTACATCTTGTATCAATTGAAGATATTCATCTGGTGAATCAGGTATCATCCATGGCATGGGCTCTATCGTATAAAAGGTTCGCTTTGGTTTTACAGAATCGATAATCTCTCTTATAGAATCAACAATTAATGCATAGGTATCCTTTGAATAGTTATCTCTATAGAAACCATCCCAAGTTTCTCCTCTGCTACCTGTTATGTTTACACAGCAATTTGCATCTAGCTCATCAGCTAGTTCTAGCTGATTTTTGCAATAATCCATTGCTGCCTTTCGTTCGTCATTATCTATGGAGATAACATTTCTCCATACACCTACTTCTCCAATTACTAGATCATGTTCCTTGGCACATTGTAAGTATGCTTGCCTCTCTTCCTTGCTTGCACGATAATCAATTGGTGCCAAAACTGCCCTGTATCCCAATTCTCTTATTAATTCATACCATTGTTCTGGATTACTATAAGGTTTTCCTATTCCTCCACCAATTCTCAATGCTCTTTCTCCTTTGCAATACTATTTTGAGTCACCAACCATTTCTATGCCAGATTACTGAAGGATCAATGTGATTTATGTCCTTAGAACAAGTTCTTGCCATCACCCCAGCCAATTCTTCAGTCATTTTAAGAATCAGTTCTTTTACTCCATCTGAACCATTCTTCTTTAACGGCTCCATAATCACTCTTCCAGCAGAAACTGCATCAGCACCCAAAGCAAGAGCTTTAAATACATCCATTCCGCTCATAATACCACAGTCAACGAAGATAGGTATTTGGCGATTGATTACTTTAGCGATCCTGGGCAATATATATAGCGGTGGAACTGCATAGTTCATAATTCCATGATGATGAGAAACAACTATTCCCTTAGCTCCGGCTTCTAACGCTTTATAGGCATCTTGCTCACTAAGAACACCTTTAATAATAAAAGGCAATTTCGTAGATTTAATAAATTCCTTTAGCTCAGTAAGAGACTTAGGTGTCATCTTCTCTCCTAAAACAACATCATATTTACCATTTCCACCGAAAGAATGGTCTACATCCATACCCAGAGCCAAAACCCCACAGCGTTCTGCATGCTCAATTCTTCGAAAAATATAGTCATTATCTGCATATGGTTTGATAATATTTATGGTACGGGCACCAGTAGCTGTTATAGCAGCTATTTCAGCTTCGTCACCCATACCTGCCCAGTTAACGGCATTTGCTGCATGGGCGCCCTTGGCCATTTCAACCATTCCATTTTCACGTACATTGTCCAAATGTGACAGAGCTGCCATCATAATAGGCGTATCAAATGTCTCTCCATATAGTTCTAACTTTGTTGAAGGTATAACAGCATCAATATGCCTCATTTCGACTAATAAAGAGTCAAAATACTCTCTTGTAATCTGGTTTGAATCCCATGGTTTACTGTGCTCCATATCTTTCATACTTAATGCTCCTTTTTATTTATGTATGTACTCCTTAACCTTTTATCCTACCTTTGCCAAATTCAGCTTTCACATAAAGGAATTTCAACATATAAACGTCCATGTTGGAAACTTTATGAATGGTAGCTTCGAATTCGAATATTTATAGTCATAACATATCAACCGTATGTTGATTTGCTTTTTAATAATCAGTATTTACTACTTTGATAATGCAAAGCACCTACTCCATTTTCTGCTTAATTAAGTCTTCGCTTTCAGCCATAGCTTGAAGTGTCATGGAAAGTAGCTTATCAAGCTCCCATCCCAGCTGATTAGCACCACGGCTGATTATTTCTCTTGAACAACCTGCAGCAAAGCTTTTGCTTTTGTATTTCTTTTTTAAAGATTTCAGTTCCATATCCTTAGCGCTTTTTGAAGGACGCATAAGAGCAGCTGCCCAGATAAGCCCTGTCAACTCGTCTACAGCAAAAAGCACTTTCTCCATCTCATGTTCAGGAGCAACATCAATTGTAACTCTAGATTCTACAGTGATCCCATATCCATGAGAAACAACGCTACGTATAATATCTTCACTCACACCAGCTTCGCGCAGCAGCTCGGGAGCCTTAATGCAGTGTTCATTAGGGTATAATTCAAAGTCGATATCATGTAGTAAACCGACAATTCCCCAATAATCCGCATCCTCTCCATACCCTAATTCCCTGGCATACCACTTCATAACTGCTTCGACTGTTAATGCATGCTGTATATGAAAAGGATCTTTGTTATACTTCTCTAATAAAGCAAATGCCTCGTCTCTTGTAATACTCTCCATTGTAAAACCTTCCTTCCTGAAATTTGATTAGTTTCTATTTAGTTTTATTTCTTTGTTTTTATAGACCTGTTCCAACGGCCATATCTCGGAAGATTCATTACCCGTCCATCCGTGAATGTGGTACGCAACCGGATATTTTTCGTCGCAGCCTTTGTACCCGAGCGAAAGATAGATATTATATCCTAATTCATGATTTAATACTTGGCTGAAAAATGCTTTATGAGTAACATATTGAGGTAATTCTGCTGGTGGGTTTACAAAGTTCATTTACCAATCCTCCGATGCCGGCTAATATGAATTATATCGTTGACCTTCACTAATTTTTTTTATAATCATGTGCAGAACTATATATGTTAACCTAATACGTGTTAATGATTTCTCGAAATCATAATTGTATTGTGTAGAACTATATTTGTTAATTTAGTACTATTATAAACCAATCATATTTGTATTACAAAATATAATCTATATTTCAACAATCTTTATAGCCAAATTTACACTAACATACATTCCCGCTCCACAAAATTACCCTTCGATATGTTCCCACAAGTACATATCGAAGGGCAAAAAAAGTCAATTTATTAGCTTTTATATTACATCAACTAACAGACTTAGTATTTTCAACTGTTACATAAGTCTCTTATTTCGATGCAACTATCTTGTTCTCAGCAGAAGAGATTACATAAAAAAACTTTTACAGTGATTACATTTTTAGTGATATAGATGCTGAAATAGCTAAGGATATTGTAAAACAATATGAAGATAAAATTGATTTAGGTATTTTAGGTTTTGAATCTATAGATAATTCTGATGACTCAAGCCTTAACCCAAATGTCATAGGAAATAGAATTGTTATTGATGATGTTTACATACCAAAAGATTTTCATTTTAAATTTTAAGGATATACACTGGAGGACCGTTATTTATAGGTAGACTCTAAACGGTATGAGTTTTAATTTATATTCTAAGAGTGGAGGATGTTTCAATTCCTTATAGGTAGACTCTAAAC
>JAAYPS010000182.1 GCA_012519655.1 Clostridiaceae bacterium
AGAACCAGAGGCACATATTCATGCACAGCGCCAACTAAAATTAATTCAATCAATGCAAACACATTGTAACACAGGGAATCAACAAGTTATTATAACAACACATTCACCATTATTAACTTCTGTTGTTAAGTTAGAGAATCTTGTTCTAATACACAATCATATAGCTTATTCTATGAAATCAGATTATACAATGCTAGAGGACAATGATTATAAATATTTAGAACGATATTTAGATGCTACAAAAGCCAATCTTTTCTTTGCTAGAGGAGTTTTAATTGTAGAAGGTCCTGGAGAAGAACTATTACTCCCTACAATAGCTACTTTGTTAGGTAGAAGCCTAACAGACTATGGTGTTTCTATTGTAAATGTAAAAAGTACTGGTCTAAGACGATATGCTCGTATTTTTCAAAGGAAAAACAGTGATGAGATTATAAATATACCTGTTGCGTGCATTGCCGACAGAGATATAATGCCAGATTGTGCTCCTGCTATATGTATAAATGAAGAATATGCAGACAAAGATAAATGGCCAAAGAAGAATCGAAGATGGAAAACTGAGTCAGAAATAGACGATAATGAAAAATACTTAAATAAAATCAAAGAAAAGGCTGACGGTAAACCTGTAAAGACATTTATTGCAGAACATTGGACGCTTGAATATGATTTAGCACGATCTGGCCTTGCAGAAGAAATGCTTAATACTATATCGAAAATAAGAGCAAAAGAGTTAAAGGAATGTATGCCAGAAGATTTGCTTTCCGATTATATTAAAGAATACAATAATTATGTTACAGATGAAGAAAAGGCTTCTTATGTATACTCGTTTTTTAGTCATAAGACAATATCTAAAGCTGAATTTGCTCAACAATTTGCAATAGATTTGGAAGAAAAGTATTTAAATTATAAGAGTAATAATTTGAATGAGTTATTGCCAAAATATTTAGTGGAAGCTATTGAATATGTGACAAGTCCTTTGATATAAAGGTGGTGAGTTAATGTGAGCGATAAAATACTTCATATAGATATAACTGATGAAGATATTAAATGGGCCGAATCAATTCTTCCAGGTATATCGTTTGATGATTGTAGAAAAGAGATTCTTAAAAATTTAGAATCGGTTGATATTCATGCATGTCCAGGTAGCGGAAAAACAACATTGCTAGTTGCTAAATTAGCAATTCTAGCAAAAAAATGGACATATTCCAACAAAGGAATATGTGTGTTATCTCATACAAATGTTGCAAGAGAAGAGATACAAGAAAGGCTTGGTAAATTAGATGTTGGAAAAAAATTATTATCATACCCTCATTTTATAGGGACTTTTCAGTCGTTTCTTCACACATTTATATCAATACCAATATTAAAAAGTATGGGAACTACAGTTAGTATTGTAGATACTGATTTTGTAACTGAAAGACGATGGAATGCATTAAGATATACGAGATGGCTTGAATCAAAATATAAAAATAAAGATGTATGTGATCCTATTGGTTTTCCAAATGTATTTGATGTTACATGTGATGAGGATTCGAATACATATAAAGATTTAAAGAGGGTTGCAAGAGAATCTCGAAAAAGAGGGGAATTTACCTTTCGTGAGATGGAGTTACTTGCTTGTAAAGCTATTGAAAAGAGAAAAGTTATTAGTGACATAATTCAATCAAGGTTCCCGATTTTATTTATTGATGAAGCACAGGATACAAGAGCGGAAATATGGAATATGATAGAAATGCTTTATAAAGATAATAGAAATAAATCCATATATCAAGCATATGGTGATGAAAATCAAGCGATTTTTGATTCAATTGGTGTAACAAATGAAGTTAACGTTTTTCCGCGAGAAAATTCATTACAAATGTTAAATAGCAAGAGATTTGGAAATGAGATTGCAAGCTTTGCTAATTGTGTAGCTATAGATAAGAGAAAAATGGTAGGAGAAGCTAAAACGTTTAAAAAAAATAATATTAAACATACTGTATTTTTATTTGATGAAGGGATGGAAGAAAAGGTTATTGAAGCCTATGCTAACTTCATACTTGAGAGCTTCACTGATAATGAATTGTTGGAAAATGAAAAGTATGGATGTCATGTTTTGGGAATGGTTCATAAACTAAAAGAAACTGAAGAACCGGAACATGCTATGCGTGTTAGCAATTACTTTAAAGCTTACAATCCAGATTGCAAGAAAAACAACCCGTCAAAATTGATTGATTATTTTTATATTGCTAATGAGAGATTTCTAGCCAGCCATGAGCTATCGACAAAAATTGAGTATATTTCCAAAGGAATTCTTAAGCTTATAAAAAAATACCCCAAAAAAGAAGTAAAATCTTCTTCGAATGCATTTAAAAGCTTGATTGACACAGTAGAAGATTTCAATAAAATTTCAATTCGGAAATCATTATTAGACATTATTTCTACGAGTTGGCATTCAGAAAATGAATGGAAAGAGGTGGTCAAAAAAATATTAACAGTTTTTAAAGATATTATAAATCAAGAAGAAGCATTAGTATCAGATTTTATAGAATGGTATGCTGAAGAAAGTATAACTTATGAAGAGGAATATAGAAATATTCCTAATCAAATGATATTTAGTAAAGATGGTAGGAATGTAAATATTAAATTTGGAAGTATCCATTCTGCTAAAGGGAGAACACATTTGGCAACATTAGTGGTAGAGACATCTTATTATGATTATAATATGAAATCAATTTTACCATGGATTATTGGGAAAAATGGAAGAGATAATGCTAGGAATAGGACAAGATTAAAATGTCAATATGTTGCAATGACAAGGGCAAAAGGATTATTATGTCTTGCAATTCCTAAGAACCTAGTTACTGAGAAACAATGCCAAGAATTGAAGGACTTAGGCTGGAATATTGAAAAAGTGATAGAAAAAAGTAACTATTAGAGCTATACATTTAAGGATGTGTTTTTAGATAAACTTGAAACGTGTAATTGCTGTCAGTAGCTATACATTAATGCTGAAGTTATAATATCTATGTTGTCTATAGTTATCAATGTAATTATAAACACCCTAATGGGTGTTTTTTATATTTGATAAATTAGGTTTATAAACCCTAGGCAAGGAGGTGATGCCTATGCTTGCATTGGTACATGTATTCTAGCTTTAATAATAAAACTAAAGGAGGAAAAACATGATCGGTATCGAGCAATATCAAAAAATCCAGGAATACAAAGCACTTGGACTTG
>JAAYPS010000183.1 GCA_012519655.1 Clostridiaceae bacterium
AGGGACGGTTCTTTTGTGTTGTTTCTTAAGTGATCAGAACCACGAAAAAATAGCTACTCAGATAAATAAGTAGCTAACGGGTGTATATTTCAAAATAAATAACACAAAAGAACCGTCCCTCTGTGTTCCCTCTGTGTTCTTATGTTCTATGGAACTCTGTCTAGGTGGTGACATGCTGCGTAATGCCCATTGCTAACTTCAGCAAGTTTTGGCTCTTCAACCTTACATTGCTCATCAGCATATGGACAACGAGTCCTGAAACGACAGCCACTAGGTGGATTCAAAGGGCTGGGCACGTCTCCCTCTAAAACAATTCTTTTCTTTTTTCTGCTCATATTAGGATCAGGTACCGGGATAGCTGAAATCAGTGACCTAGTATAAGGATGAACATTGTTAAACACAATTTCACTGCTCTCTGCAAGCTCAACCAACTTTCCAAGATACATAACACCTATTCTTCTGCTTATATGTTTCACAACAGAAATATCATGAGCTATAAACAGATATGTCAATCCCATTTTCTCCTGTAATTCCTCAAACATGTTTACTATTTGAGCCTGTATTGATACGTCCAATGCGGATATTGGTTCATCGCAAACAATAAATTCGGGATTCACAGCAAGAGCCCGCGCTATTCCTACACGTTGCCTTTGACCACCAGAAAATTCATGGGGATAGCGGTTTGCATGCTCACTGTTTAATCCAACGCGCTCAAGCATTTCCATTATTATATCTGCTCTTTCCTTTTTTGAACTTACAAGCTTATTTATATCTATTGCTTCACCTACAATATCCCCAACTGTCATCCTTGGATCTAATGATGCATATGGATCCTGAAACACAATTTGCATTTTCTGTCTATAAGGCTTCATATCCACTTTTGTTATGTCAACACCGTTATAAATTATTTTGCCACTCGTTGGTTCATAGAGTCGGAGTACAGATCTCCCGGTTGTTGTCTTACCACAGCCCGATTCTCCAACAAGTCCAAATGTTTCACCCTTTTCAATATGAAAGGATATATCATCAACGGCTTTTATATATTTTTTATCAAATAAACTGTTTCCTACTGGGAAATATTGCTTTAAGTTTTGAACCTCAAGCAATGTATTTCCTTTATCTTTTTTACCGCTCACTTCATTACCCCCTTGCTGCGCTCTAATTCTTCTTTTTGCAACATCCAACATGCACTTTTATGGGTATCACTTATTTTCGTGTATTCCGGCATTCTTTTTAAACATATTTTCATACATTTATCACAACGCGGCGCAAAAGGACATCCCACTGGAGGATTTAGCATGTCAACAGGTGAGCCTTCGATGGGTATCAACCTCTCATGACTAGGCGAATCAATATTCGGTATACTACGCAGAAGCCCTTTTGTATATTCATGCTTTGGATTGTAAAATATCTCATCAATGGAGCCTGCTTCTACTACCTTGCCTGCATACATAACTACTATGTTTGTACACATACTTGCGACTATACCAAGGTCATGAGTTATCATAATGATAGACATATTTATTTTTCGTTTTAATTCCATCATCAGCTCAATAATTTGCGCTTGAATGGTCACATCCAGCGCAGTTGTTGGCTCGTCTGCAATTAACAGTTTCGGTTCACAAGCCAAGGCTATAGCTATCATAACTCTTTGCCTCATTCCTCCCGATAATTCGTGAGGATACTGCTTAAGCCTTTTTTCGGGATCATTTATCCCGACAAGATTTAACAGTTCCACCGAACGATCATAAGCCTGCTGCTTGTCTAAGTCAGTGTGTAGATATATGACCTCTCGGATTTGGTTACCTATTGTGTAAACAGGGTTTAGCGAAGTCATTGGATCTTGAAATATCATACTGACTTCTTTGCCCCGTATTTTTCTCATCTGTTTTTCGGACATCTCGTTTATTCTGTGCCCATTAAAATCTATTGTTCCGCCAATTATTTTACCTGGATGTGCGGTAAGTCCCATAATAGAATATGCTGTTACCGACTTTCCACTTCCACTCTCACCTACAATGCCCAACACATCTCCCTCTTGCATGCTTATGGAAACGTCATTAAGAGCTTTCACCTCTCCTGCGGGCGTAAAGAATGAGAGTCTTAAATTCTTTATATCTAATAACGTATTGCTCATCATTTCTTCCCCCTAATTCTTTAGTTTAGGATCAAACGCATCTCTTAGTCCATCACCCAGAAGGTTAAAAGACAAGATAATAAGGCTTATCATCACTGCAGGTGCTAATAATCTATGGGGATACGAAGTAATACCCCCTATTGCCTGTGATGCCAATGACCCAAGGCTTGGCATGGGCGCTGAAACACCCAGACCTAAAAAGCTTAAATAGCTTTCGGTAAATATGGATGAGGGTATCTGCAATGTGGTAGTTACAATCAATGTCCCGATACTATTAGTTAACAAATGTTTTTTGATAATTCTTTTATCAGATGCACCCAATGCCTTTGCTGCTATTACATATTCCTGCTCCTTTAGTGCAAGCACCTGACTTCTTACAATTCTAGCCATTCCAACCCAGTACAAAAGTGAGAAAACTATAAAAATACTAATAAGGCCTACTCCTACAGTGTTTATCCATGCAAACCCCTGAATGTTATCGGCTAGTTTTTGCAATGGAAATTTCAAAGTTACTGAAAGTAAAATGATAATCAGTATATCTGGAATAGTATAAATAATATCCACAGTTCTCATCATCATCATATCTACCTTGCCCCCAAAATATCCTGCAATGGCACCATAGGTAGAACCAATAACAAGTATTATTGCACTTGCTACAATACCAACCAATAAAGAAATTTTACTTCCAACCATTATCCTAATCATTAAATCTCTACCCAGACTATCCGTTCCAAGGAAATGGGGAAATATCTTTTCTCCTGATTGTATACGAGTTAACTCCTCTTTGGAGTATTCCATAATACCTAAATTCTCACTGCCCCTAATCTGTTGCTCATAGGAATACGGGTAGAATGAAGGAATAATAAATGCAAATATCATAATGGCTATAATAACAACAAGCGAAACCATGGCTAACTTATTTTTTCGAAGTCTTCTAAATCCATCCTTCCAAAAGCTTACACTTTCTCGCATAACAACCACGCCCTGCTTTTCATCTTCGCTGGCAGGTAAAAAATCCGATACTTGTAATTGTAAACTCATGAGATTTTTATTCTGTTTCATTTTTCCTCACTCCCCCCTATTCCATCTTTATTCGCGGATCTATTATTTTGTATGCTATATCAACAAGTACATTCATTGTTATAAGCAAAAATGCAAGAAAAATGGTTGTACCCATTATCAACGGATAATCCCTGTCGGTAATTGAGCCTATAAACTGGTTGCCCAATCCCGGTATTGTAAATACTTTCTCCACAATAAAACTACCTGTAAGAATGCTGGCCAGCATCGGACCCAAATAGGTTACAACCGGCAAAATGGCGTTTCTCAGGGCATGTTTAAATAATGATTTAAATTGCGAAACTCCCTTTGCTTTTGCCGTCCTCATGTAGTCCTGCCCTATTATGTCGAGCATACTTGAACGCATTAATCTTGAAATATATGCAGTTGGATAAAAAGCCAATGCAATTACAGGAAGTATATAGTGTAATGGCGATGTAAGCCCAAATGTCGGCAAAACACGCAATTTAACACCAAAGAAGTACATTAATACCGTAGCTACTACAAACCCCGGTACTGCCATACCCAGTGTTGAAAAAAACATTATCAACCTATCAAGAAATTTGCCACGCTTCAAGGCTGCAAAGGATCCTATAGGTAATCCCACGCTTACCGCTAAAATTACAGCACATAAACCCAATTTTGCAGAGATAGGAAATCTCGTTTTAATAATATGGTTTACTTCCTGCCCACGCATTTTTAGTGATGTCCCTAGATCTCCTTTAAGAAGCCTTTTCATATAATTTGTATACTGAACACCAACTGGCTGATCCAACCCATACTTTTCTTCTAGCGCCTTCATAGTTTGAGGCGAAGGAGCTTTCTCAGCTAAAAATGGTCCGCCCGGAACAAGGTACATCAAGAAAAATGTAAGCGTCGCAACCAAAAAAAGCGTTATAATAGCTGATATAACTCTTTTTATTATATATCTACTCATTTATGACACCCCTTAATTGATTCAAAACTTAACTGTCACTTCTTTCATAAAAGTATTATTAAAATAGTCTGAATAACAAAACAAATCACACCTATTATCTGTGCAATGAAATAAATTATACTTTACGTTACGTTTTATGTCAATTTAACCAGGTAATATAATCCAATGTAATTTCTGTAAATATGTTTTACATAATGTCCTATAGAATAAAAGACCAGCCCAGTTATCTAAGGAAACTTTTGAATTTGTCAGCAATCATAACAAGAGTGGAACTCAAATAAGGATACTCGTCTCTTAAACAGGCGGTCAGTTGTCAGCAATTATAATAAGTATGTGAACCTTATAAATGACTCAGTTGTCTAAAGACACGGTTGACGAGCAACAAAAGATAATAATGTTTTTCAATATGTAAAAAACACAACAAAGATATTTAGAACTTGAAGAATAAAAGAATAATAATGCTATTCAAAATGCTATTTAAAATTCTATTCAAAATGCTATTGCTATAATAAAGTGATTTAGTAGAAAAAATAATATTTGTAAACAGTAACGGACTTACGAAGCAAAATATGTAATGAGTTGCATAAACGCCTCCCTAAATGAGGTAAGGCTTAAAACTAAATATTTGCAATAAAAGCGGGAGATGAGGATTTTGAACAAAACACTCTTCTCCCGCCCACTTTTTTGCTATTTTTTGCTATTGAGTATATTAGTACAATTCAAAGCTTTCATACTCGTCTGTCGTACCGATTATTTACCGGTAACAGACCACAGACCCAAAGCTGGGTTAGAAATATAGAAGTACTTTTCTCCGCTACCTTCAATGTAGCCATCAATGATACCTTCGGGTTTATACATTTTCTCTGCTTCATCGTAGGGCATATACTTAAAACCTACCCCTTCTACTTCTTCACGCGATAAGTGCTTTACAGCATAGGTTATAGTAAATCTACCATCACTTGAACCGTGTATCAAATGAGCCGCAGCAGATGGGTTTTCTTGAAGGTCAGCATTTTCGTTGTATTTTGTTAATGTATTCTCTCTGCCCTTGTATCCATATTTTCTAATTAGCTTATCAATATCATCATCTTCGCCGAATTTCCTTACTTCAGGTGCTAAAATAATGAGCTCCCCACCGTCTGCCATCGCCATACGAGTACGATAGATGGCCTTGTTTCCAAGCCACGTGCTCTTAAACTCTCTTGGGTCAAGATATACAACGGCTTTTTGTATGGGTTCATCCAACCAAATTAAGTTCTTTTCACGGCTAAGTTCTACTGCTTCTTCGAAGATTTTTCTGGTATTACCAGCAAATACACCCTCAAATTTTACAATATCCTGTGAAGCTGTCGTTACAGTTAATATATATATCAGTGGAAGCTTGTTCAGGAAATGCTCTTGAGCATAGTCAAAAACTTTCCTAACTGGTGAATGGTCCTTACCCATTACACGCTCCATACCAAATACAGCCCCGAGTATATGACTTTGATTGATCGTATCTTTACCGCCACAACCTACCAATACATTCTTTGTGTAGTTAGCCATTCCTACAACTTCATGAGGTACAACCTGACCTATTGAAATAATAAGATCATATGATGGATCAAGAATGCGTTTATTTATTTCTATGGTAACCGGCTCGGTAATGAGTCCTTCAGATATTTCAGCGACAAAGCTAGCTGGTACCTCTCCTATTTTAACTACATCTTCTCTCCAGCGATGAGGAATAATATCATCAACTGATACGACTCCTTCGAAAAATACGTCAACCTGTTCCTTTGACATAGGTTCATGAGTACCTAATGCAGGCATGATGTCCACTTGAACGCTATCTTTGAGCTTTGAATAAATCATAGCCGTTATCTTACCCGCTCCCGAGTGCATGCGTGTAAAATCAGGGGGGAGCAGTAAAATCTTTTTTAATGGCTTTTCTTCATGTGCTTTAATAACTTCATCAACTATAGCTTGAAGCTCTTCATTTGTAATGCCATTATCAGTATTTGCAACTTTAATAATATCTTTCATTATAAAACCTTCCTTATCGGCTAATTCACAAAGATTTCTCCTTGCGAATTAGCCACTTTTACCCGTATTTATATTACAGTTTCCATATTGTATTATTGTAACTTTTACTACTAATTTTATACGGTATATGTTGATGCTGAGGTGCTTCCACCTTCTCCTGTCCAGTTAGTATGGAAGAACTCGCCTCTTGGCTTGTCAATTCTCTCATAGGTATGAGCACCAAAGTAGTCGCGCTGAGCTTGTAGAAGATTTGCAGGTAATCTTTCACTTCTGTAACCATCAAAGTAGCACAATGCAGATGTGAACGCAGGTACAGGTATACCATTTTCTAATGCAACTGCAGCAACTCTTCTCCAGCTTGCCTGTGCTTTTTCAACTCTTTCCTTAAAGAATGGATCCAGTAGTAGGTTTGTAAGCTCGGGGTTTTTATCGTATGCTTCCTTAATCTTGCCAAGGAAGGTTGAACGGATAATACAACCACCACGCCACATTAAAGCGATTCCACCATAATTGAGGTTCCAGCCATAGGTTTTTGCTGCTGTTCTTAGCAAAGTGTAACCTTGTGCATAGGATACTATTTTCGAGGCGTAAAGAGCGTTGCGTATATCTTCTATCATTTCTTTCTTATCACCTGTAAATTTAATCTCAGGTCCTGAAATTACTTTCGAAGCCGCTACTCTTTCTTCTTTTAAAGCAGACAGACAACGTGAGAAAACAGCCTCTCCAATCAATGTAAGGGGTATACCTTCGTCAAGCGCAGCTATAGCTGTCCACTTTCCAGTTCCTTTTTGTCCTGCTGTATCAAGAATCTTTTCAACTATAGGTTCCCCATCTTCGTCCTTGAATGCAAGAATATCGCGGGTAATTTCAATGAGGTAACTGTCTAATTCGCCCTCATTCCATTCTTTGAATACTTCATGCATTTCATCGGCAGACATACCCAATAAATCCTTCATCAAATGATATGCTTCACAAATCAACTGCATATCACCGTACTCAATTCCATTATGAACCATTTTTACAAAATGCCCTGCTCCATCTTCACCAACCCAGTCACAGCATGGTGAGCCATCTTCGACTTTTGCACTGATGGACTGAAAAATGGATTTAACATGTGGCCATGCTTCATTAGATCCGCCAGGCATTAGACTTGGACCTTTTAGAGCCCCTTCTTCTCCACCTGAAACTCCAGTACCAATATACAATAATCCTTTTTCCTCTACATACTTTGTGCGACGTATGGTATCAGGGAAATGAGAATTACCGCCGTCAATAATGATATCGCCCTTGTCAAGATAAGGAAGCAGTAGTTCGATAAAATCATCAACAGGTTTTCCAGCCTTAACCATCAACATTATTTTTCTTGGTTTCTTTAAAGAGTTAACCAATTCCTCTATTGAGTAGGTACCAATAATATTTTTGCCTTTAGCTCTTCCTTCTATGAAAGCGCTTACTTTTTCGGTAGTACGATTAAACACAGCTACTGTAAAACCCTTACTCTCCATGTTCATAACTAAGTTTTCGCCCATTACCGCAAGTCCGATTAAGCCTATATCAGCTTTGCCCATAAAAAACCCTCCTAGTAAATTTAATAACATTTTATAGTTCAAATCATTGGTTTAAAATACTAACGCTTAATACTTTGTAAATAAATGAATTACCTTCTAACACGTGCATTACCGCTCCATATGCTCCATACCTGTTCTTCATCTGCAGGTTGTGCATAGTCGGTAAGGAATGTTGTTGCCATAGCACCTGTTGCCCAAGCAAACTGTATCCATTTTTCAGGCTCCCAACCTTTAAGGATTGAGTAGAGCATACCACCAACAAAACCATCTCCGCCGCCTATACGATCAAGGACAGTAATTTCACGTGGTTGAGCTACATGCCAGTTGTCACCTTCTAGTAGAATAGCACCCCATAAATGTTTGTTTACGTCTACTACTTCACGAAGTGTATTTGCAAAAACAGAAACATTTGGAAAAGCCGCTTTAACACGGGTGATCATTTCTTTAAAGCTGTCAATTTTAGCAACGTCTTTCCCCCCAGCTTCCGGGCCTTTCACACCAAGACATAATTGATAGTCTTCTTCATTACCAATAAGAATGTCTGAAATACCTGCAATTTCAGTGAATATTTCATGAAGCTCTTCTTCACGACCCTCCCAAAATGTAGCACGATGATTCAGATCGAAAGAAATCTTTGTTCCGTATTTCTTTGCAGCTCTTGCTAATTCTAGACAAAAAATACTGGTTTCAGGAGATAGAGCACATATTAAGCCTGATAAATGTAAAATCTTAACACCATCTTCACCAAATAGTTTTTCAAGGTCAAAATCCTTTACATTAAGAGTTCTTCCTACTTCACCTGCTCTATCATTGTGTACTCTAGGTCCTCTAACACCAAAACCTGAGTCTGCAATGTTGAATTGATGGCGATATCCCCAAGGACCACCTTGTTCTACTTCTTTGCCCTCATATTCCATATGTCTGCTAGCCAAATCATCTTTAATGAACCTTGCTATGGGGCTATCTTTAACAAATGTTGTTAGTACTTTAACCCTAAGCCCTAAATACGATGATATGCTTGCTACATTAGTTTCCGCACTTGTCGCATGCATAAAGAAAGTATCGCTACTATTTACAGGCTGCGAGTTTACAGGAGTAATCCTAACCCCCATACTTGTTGGAACCACCATTGAATAAACTGCGTCTTCTCTTAGTTGCATAAATTAACCTCCTTAAAAAGTCTTTAATATATTCTACCTTATTTTCGCCTTTTTGGACAGGCGGATATTGGTATATATTCATATTACTGTCTTATTGGGCATTATTCAATCAGTCTCCATATTTTTAAATATTCCCACTGAGGCAAGAAAAAAACATATAACAACAAATATATTCCACAAAGCTATGATAATTGCTGAATAAAGTTCATTTTGTGTAATGCTTTGCACAATAACCATTATAATTATACCTGGAGATATAACAAAAGCCACAACAAAAAGTTTTACGAAAACTTGAAATACTTTGCTGTGTACACTGCTAAAAAGGCGACGAGATACTATATCTGAGTATATATACACCGCACCATATAAAACATAATTCACTATGCATAATAAAACTACAGGAATGGTGGTTTCATACAGAAAATAAGCAACTATGAACAGCAGTGTACCATCAAATAAGTTTTTAATGTTTTCTGTAAGTGTAGCGTATAGAACTTTTCGTCCATTTGATTCAGGTATAAGGAAAATATATGGTTTTTCGAGTTCTAACGGCCATTTACCTTGCACTACAAAGAAAAACAACATATATGCACTGAAAAATAAAGTCATAAATATACTAGGTTTAATCTGCGTCATCATGAATTTAAATCCTATACCCGCCAATATAATGAAAAAAGTAGTTGTATCAAAGAATAGGAAGAAACTTGTTTTTCGATATTCAAGCAAATGTTTTTCAAAAATTGCTTTTGCGCCATATGAAGAAAATCCACCTTTGACTTTTCGTGTTTTTCTTTTATGCAAGCTGGTGTCCCGTCCTTCACGCTTAGCCTTAATTTTCAACTCTTGAGCTTCTGTTGCTGCAAGTACATCCTCATAAAAATCTAAGTTGGAATTATATAGAACTGCAAAAAATGCACCAATAATTGCTACAAGGATTAATATGGATACAAAAAACATATAATCTATACCATAAATAGCTGCCTGTGCGATGGTACGTACTTGTCCTAAAATCGGAATATAAGAAAAGAATTTTGAACTAAAGAATGAAATAAAACCTTGTAATAAGGAGTCCTTACCTATTAATGATATTGAAAAAAACAAAATTAGCACAACAGCTAATGCATCGATAATCCGTTTTGCTATCGTTCGATTTTGACTGCTTTTAGATGAGAAGGTATAAACCATCATACCAAGTATGGGAGTAATAACAGTGTAGAGCAAAACAGCAATGAGAATTGACACTACTCCATAATCAGCTAAAACGAAATAGTTTTTAATATTCGGAATCTGAAATATCATAAAGAATACTGCAAGTAAAGAAGCACCCATGTTTTTTACAAAACCGAATAACAAAACCCTCCATGGATTTATTGGTGCAGTGAAAACAAAATTAACGTCAGAAAAGCGGAAATAACTACTTCCCCTTTCTATTCCTTGACGTATCCCAAAGTACATAGCAATTAAAAGAAGAAGGGTAATTATTGAAACTAAAATATCACTCGGTAAACTTTGTATCAAGCCCGATGGCATAATCATCACAACAACTAGAAAACCTAGCATCAATGCACCGATGAGTATGTATCCAATAAGGGCCAGAGGTTTTTTAGCCAAACCTCGAATAATGTTCTTTAGTTGTTTTCTTAGAATAAAGACAAATGCACTCATTATACGATGGCTCCTTCGGTATATTTAAAGAAAACATCTTCAAGGCTTTCGGACTTTTCTTCTAACTCTTCTCTGGTTCTCTCTAAGACAATCTTGCCCTTATTCATTACAAGAACTTTATCCCAAATCTCTTCTATGCTATCTATAATATGAGTGCTTATTAATACTGCACAACCTGCCTTTTTTAGCTCTATGAAAATATTTTTAAGCTCTTTTATGGCCTTTGGATCAAGACCCATCATAGGCTCGTCAAGCATTATCATTTTCGGATTTATTATTAAAGCACAGCATATACTAAGTTTCTGCTGCATACCTTTTGACAATTCTTTACCTAATTTCTCAGTTTTATCTGCAAGGTCAAAGCGTTTAAGAAGATGCTCAGCCTTTTCTGTCCAATTATTGTCCAGGCAATATGCTCGCGCTATAAATTCTATATGCTCAAAAACAGTTAAGTAATTGTAGACTGCTGCTGTTTCGGGAACATAACCAAACACTTTCTTTGCTTCAATACTCTTGTTTTCCATGCCATCAACAGAAATTTTACCATCAAACTTTAAAAGACCTGCTATAGATTTTATAGTTGTGCTTTTGCCTGCCCCATTAGGTCCTAGTAGTACTGCAATCTCACCATTTCCCACTTCAAAACTTATATTATCAACTGCAAGTATATTATCAAATTTTTTTGATAAACCTTTAACTTGAAGCATTATTCCGCTTCCTTTCTTGTTAATATTTGGAACATTCAATATTATATAATAAAGTTAATTGTCCATCAAGAAAAATCGAATCAAATACTTATAATCGCAAAATGCCCAATAAAGGCTTTTGCGATTTACATTAATTTAAAATAAGCTGTAGAATATGTGATGACATGCTTCCCATGAATAACCACAACATATTCTACTGCGAA
>JAAYPS010000184.1 GCA_012519655.1 Clostridiaceae bacterium
CTGTTTGACCTCCATATCGGATGCCGAAGTTGAATATGACGAAAAGGAAGGAAGTTTCTGGTACATCCGTTATCCTATTAAGGGGACAGACGATTATTTGACTGTAGCCACAACACGCCCCGAAACAATGCTTGGGGATACTGCGCTTGCAGTGCATCCGGAAGATGAGAGATACAAAAGCTTTATTGGAAAAACAGTAATACTTCCATTAATGAATCGAGAAATCCCAGTGATTGCTGATGAATACGTTGAAAAAGAATTCGGAACAGGTGTAGTGAAGATTACTCCTGCACACGATCCTAATGACTTTGAAGTTGGTCAAAGACATGATCTGCCTGTGATTAATATCCTAAATGATGACGCTACAATGAATCAAAATGCAGGTGTTTACGAAGGTTTAGATAGATATGAAGCGCGTAAAAAGATTGTAAAAGATCTACAAGAACTAGATTTTTTACTTAATAGCAAACCACATACGCATAATGTTGGAACATGCTATCGCTGTCACTCAGTTATAGAGCCGAAAGTATCAAAACAATGGTTTGTTGCAATGAAGTCTTTGGCAGAACCTGCGATTGAAGCAGTAAAAACTAGTAAGACTCAGTTTGTTCCCGAACGTTTTTCAAAAATCTATTTTAACTGGATGGAAAATGTTCAGGACTGGTGTATTTCACGCCAGCTTTGGTGGGGACATCGTATTCCTGCTTGGTATTGCAGCGATTGTGGACATATGCAAGTGTCAAGAACCGTACCTGAAACATGTGAAAAATGCGCAAGTAACAACTTAATACAGGATGAAGATGTATTGGATACTTGGTTCAGTTCTGCACTGTGGCCTTTTTCAACTCTTGGTTGGCCTGATAAGACAGATGACCTTGACTATTTTTATCCCACAAGTGTTTTGGTTACAGGTTATGACATTATATTTTTCTGGGTTGCACGTATGATTTTTTCCGGAATAGAACACATGGGGGAAGTACCTTTTAAATATGTTTTGATTCATGGTTTAGTAAGGGATTCTCAAGGGAGAAAAATGAGCAAATCCCTCAATAACGGAGTTGATCCCCTCGAAGTTATTGATCAATATGGAACAGATGCACTTAGGTACGCGCTGATAATTGGAACATCACCTGGTAATGACATGCGTTTTTCCAACGAAAAGCTTGATTCGAGTAGAAATTTTGCCAATAAAATATGGAATGCTTTTCGGTTTGTAATGATGAACTTTGAAGAAGATGAAACTTTTGATGATGTAAACATAGATAATTTCACATTATCCGATCGTTGGATTTTAAGTCGTGCGAACACAATAATTCGAGATGTAACTGAAAATCTTGAAAAGTTTGAGCTTGGCATAGGTCTTCAAAAGATTTATGAGTTTATTTGGGAAGAATTCTGTGATTGGTATATTGAATTGGTAAAACCGAGACTTTTTGACCGAGAAGCAAAAGGAAGGATTGAAGCATTGTATGTGCTTAATGAAGTTTTAAAGATTTCAATGAAATTACTTCATCCTTTCATGCCATTTATCACAGAGCAAATATATCAGCATCTGGTTACTGATGATGAAAGCATAATGATTTCAGATTGGCCTATTTATAACGAGGAATTAAACCATCCTGAGTCAGAATCATTAATGGGCACTGTTATGGAAGCAATACGAAGCATACGCAATATTAAGGCAGAAATGAAAGTGCCTGTAAACAAAAAACCTACAGCGATATTTGTAATTGATGATCTGAAAATGGGAACTATTTTCGAGCAAGAGGAGTCTACATTTATTAGGCTGGCTGGAGTATCTGGTTTTGAAGTGCACACGGATAAATCAAATGTTCCACAAGATGCTGTATCCAGTGTGATTGACGGTGCTGAAATATACATTCCGTTGGACGAATTGCTTGATTTTGATAAAGAAATGGAGCGTTTGCAAAAGGAAAAGAAAAACCTTAAAGCAGAAATTGCCAGAGCAAATGGTAAGCTCAATAATGAAAAATTTGTGTCTAAGGCTCCAGCTGAAGTAGTTGCTGCAGAAAGAGAAAAGCTGGATAAATACAGCGAAATGTATAGCAAAGTACTCGAAAGAATTGAGCTAATGAAAAACAAAATGTAATTAAATAATCAGCTTGTTAACTGTGTTTATGGTAGCAGATACATTATTTTGATGGTTATTATTTGGAGTTCTTTCATCTTAGATGTTGATTAATCTTCAAATAGCATATGCCTAATGTTCTGCTGCCATACAAGATATTTGCGATGTAAACTTACTAAATACTATTGTATAATATGTTGTGACAAATTTACATGCCAAACACAATATATTGCTAGCAGAACTCAAAGCATTTTACATCACGAAATGTCTATATACACCATTTGCAGATGAATTATATTACATGTTATAATATTCGGCATAATTGTTAGTGAAATCATATTAATAGATATTTAAGGAAGGTAAGAATGGATGCAGATTAATAAGAGGACGAAAATTGCTTTATTAATGCTATTTATTTCAATTATATTATTTTCGGTAGTGTTGCTATTGTTCATAAAACCCGCAGATGATGAACCAATTACCACATCGCAAAATGAACCTGATGTAACAACTACGCCTGCTCCTACGGTGACGCCTACTCCCAAAGTTGATAATGAAGAGGTAGCTCCTCCTGAGCCCGAAGGTCTTACAAACAAACAGAAGTATTATAAAACGCTTGTTGAACCAGGTAGTAAAAACATACTTCTTATCGGTCAGGATGCGGTGTATCATGCTTATGATTCTATTATTGTTTTGAATATAGATGATAAAAATAAAACCATGAAGTTAATAAATTTTCCTAGAGATACTTATGTAGATTATAATGATAAGATATTGAAAGCCTTTAAAGAAGCGGATCCCGAAAATGCTGCTGATCCGAGTATACAAAAGCTTAATGCTGCCCATGCAATTGCAATTAGTTTAAAATATGGCTCCGAGGACGGAAGGTTTGGGCAAAAAGGAAATACAGTATATGCTATGAATTTTTGGGCAGACCTTTTGGAAGAGGTGTTTGAAATTACAATCGATGACTATCTTATTATCCAAACAAGTGGATTTAGAGAAATCGTAGATTTCTTTGGAGGGGTATATATAAATGTACCTATTTATATGAATTATGAAGATCCCGAACAGGATTTATACATACATTTGGATTCAGGATACCAATTATTAAATGGAGAACAGGCTGAGGGGTTTGTGCGCTTTAGACAGGGGTACACACCCGAAGGTGAATTTAAGACATATTCGGTTTACTTCAGACAGAAAAATCAAAATGAATTTTTAAAAGCATTTTTCGAGCAGCATGTTACGCTTAATAACTTGGCAAGGGTCGGAGATTTTGCGGATGTAATATCAAAAAATGTGAAAACCAGTGTTAAGGGAACGGAAGTGTTTCAATATGCTAATATCATGCAAAAAATTGTAAGAGGCAAGTATGAAGGAAAAGCTGAAATTATTGAATGTCCAACTAATAAGAATATTAATGGTATAATATATGAGATACTAAAAACCGAAAAGGATTAACCAGGTTTAAAGTAATACTCGTAATAAAAGGTTGCATTAAGAATAACCAGGCTACAAAAAGAAGATATATGAAACAGAATAAAAAGTCCCCCATCTATAAGCTACATTACTCACTATTGTGAGGCCGAAGATGGGGGACTAATTGCATCCATAGTCTTTCAAAACGCTAGTAGAGATATAGTATTAATCGGTCCCAATCCCCACCTCTTAGATGATTGGGACACATAAAACTTTCCGTATTTAATAAAACATATTGTAGTTTTTCATCATATGAGTATCTACTATATTAGATTGTATAAGCCATTGTTCAACTTTTACTTAAAAAATTGAGAAACTCAGAAATTCCATATTGACAATATTATTAAGTGCATGTTAATATGTAAAAGTCGCTGTTTTGATGGATTTGCGATTGTGAATTTAAGACAGTCTTTGGACAAAAAAAGTTTTGCCTTAAGTTCTTGACAAAATCTTATCCAGGTGATAATATATAAAAGCTGTCCTCAACAACGCACCTAAATTAAAGGTTTAGAGGCATATTGAGGGACAAATAATATGTCTGAAGTTTGGTTGAAATTGGTAGACATAAATTGCTTGACAGCATAACTTCAACATGATAGAATGATTATCCCGAAGCCGATGACACTTTAAAGTTGCTTATGCAACAGCGCAAGAGGCGAAGGATAAACGGGTAAGAAC
>JAAYPS010000019.1 GCA_012519655.1 Clostridiaceae bacterium
TTATGTCAGGTTTCTGCTTGAAGCTTCTAGCAAATAAGCATCAATTTCTTTTTCAGATAATAGCGGATAGGTCTCTATCATACCTTGTTTAATCACATTCAGATAATCCTGGGACGGACTTTCATCATTTATATGCCGTGGTGTATGTGTAATCGTCTTGATTGGTAGTCCTTCCTCATAGCCAATCTGTAACATTTGATTATACCAGTTCGGACCGTTACCTTCTAATCCATGAATTTGTTCTAACTGCTCTTCAGTAACCAGATACAATTTTCCATAGGCTCTCCCTTGCTGCTCTATATCGAGAAATGCAACACCTTTATTACCCCACCTTCTACTTGTATTCGCGAAATATATTGGGTGAGAGAAAATAAACTGTTTCTCTTTTATTGGCGGTGTTTTGTCGCTACAACCTTCAATGTACTTCATAAAACGTAATTTATTAATATTTGAGCCATAGGCTGCGTACCATACATAATTGACACTATTCATTTTTTCGACTACTCCCCTATGCCATGGCTGATACTCATATCCAACCTTGACCATCCTATCTATAGATTGATTATAAACATATGTCACAGCGCTATAAGTCGCATTATTGGCAGCATGCACTTCTACTCTTCTTCTTTTATAGAGATATCCCTCACCTTCATATTTATCAATATCTGAAATTCTATCATTGGGAACCTCATATAACTCACCCCTAACTGAAGCATTATCATCTTCAACTATTCCGGGATAAGCCCCAAGATCATAAAGAGCATACCCGTTTAATGTACAATCACAGATAAACCTAGCATCATCCAAATATGTCATCCCGCTGCAGTTATTTTTCATTAGCGTACCATAAACAAATAAAAATATAGAATCATCTTGCATGCTTTCTTTCATATAGTCTGGCCTGATTGAGTTGAGAATTTCATTAACTTGCATTGTGTAGTCTTCACCCCAGGCGCCCTTTGTATTACCTGTCGCAATGGCTTTTTTATATGATTGTACAGAATCCTTAAATAACTTTGTAAACGCATCACAATCATTTGGATACTTGTTTATAAAAACATGAGCCTTTGCCTTAATAAAAAGGGTTAGCGCTTCAATCTTTCCTTCTAATACACCATATCCATGCCCTTGGAAGGACCTCCCTGTTGAGGCATAAAGACCTTTTTTTAAAGCATCCTGAAATCTAGAGATTTCTTCAACTAAATGCGGGAAATTGAGTTTACTATACATGAGAATTCCGGAGGCTATATATGTTGGCATATAAAAATAATCTATGCGAGCATCACTTGGCATCTTCTCTGGATCTTCAAGTCCCCAAAACCCCATTTTAGTGTTTCGTGGTAAGTCCATTTGATCACTGACTAGCTTTGATAAATACTCCTTCAGCTCGCTTTCTTTAACATTACCTTTTAACAAAGCATCAAGATCATTCTGCATCTTAGTTACAATTCTACTGAACTCCTCGGTGTTAACTTGTTTTGGGCGATAAAATGTGTTTTTCATATTTCTTAACCTCCAACTTTTTATTATGTTACCATTTTAAAATTTAATGGAGATTAAAGTTAGGGGGGCTGAGCTCCAATTTATATTAGCTCTTCTATTGTGTAACTGCTGCGTAAAATATTATCCAAATTCAATTCTATCTTTTGGCTGCCACTTAAAATACGCATCGTAGCGCCTAGATATTTCTCGACTGTACAATCGCTATATATATTTATCGAGCCATCTTCCTCTTGATATTCTATAAAACATTTCTTTTGGTTTTTTAAGCAGTCAAGAACACATCCTGCTCCTTCGGTGTTACTACACATCTTTTCACTTAAAAAGCTGTTATCAATATCATTTTCAAGGCTTATGTACCATTGCACTTCATCGGGCAACAAATCGCTAAGAACAAAGAGTATTCTTTTTTTTGCATATTCGGAGAGCTGTATCCATATGGATTTAGCCATTTCTATTGAATAACTGCGAAAGGCTGAATCCTTACTCATTAGTCTGAGACCTTTTAGAGTTACAATAATTTGTGTTAGATTACTTGTTAATAAAACCGGATGGGCAGTAGAAGACATCATTACCCGCCCATTTCTACGCTTTGAATCTTCTATAACAAACTTCTTGCCACAAACTTGAATAGGATTATCGGTCATACCCCTGAGTTTTTTTATGTCGTCGTCAATTGTATCCTTTCCAACCCAGAGCATATTATATAATTCCTCGATTTTATGGTTTGGATCCTGAAGATATTTTGCAATAAACATAATTCGTTCAAATTCAATTGATATTGGAATAGGAGGGAATTCTAATTCAACATCAATCTTATATTTGGTTTTTAGGAATTGTATATATTCTTTATATACTGCAATTGCATTGTCCTTTGTACTTGTATAGGCTTTAACCGACAGAATAATGCTTGTTTTTAAGTCCTCCACAACAAGCTCACCATGCCCATTTATTTTTAATAGACTATACTCCTTGTTAGAGCTTAATAGGTTGCATAACATTGACCCCCCATCCCTTTGATAAGGTAGCCTCCTGTGTAAAAAAGCCTCTATCGTTGTTTCGATTTTCATAATAATACCTTTCTTATTTATGTTAATACTTATTAAAAATTAGGCATTTAAGAATCTTATCAGTTTTTAGGCCTCGTATCCTAAACATCGATAGAAGAATTATCCTTCTGGAATATTAATAAAATGTTCTCCTATATATTCAAGTTCTTCAATAATCGCATTATCCCTAAACTCTATGTACAACTTCACTGCAGGTTCTAATGTGTGAGTGCCTGTATACAAATCACCGTCAATAGGTATTTTATGTAATGGCTCACGGTTAAGTTTTTTATCTGTCGTTGAATAACCAAATTGCTCTATAAGATTAGTGCATCTATCAGTATTATAAAGTTGATCCAGATCATCATAGTATTTTTCAATTCTTGCACAATTTGAAGTCCTGGCATTGCTAGTAGTTGTATCTAGCTTTTTAAAGCTTCTAAGCCAATTATGGAATAAGTTTCTATTCATTCTATAATCCCTTTCCAGATATGTATATTGCTGCCTTCATCTAAAGCTTATGTTTAAATCATTCTACTGATATATACACCTTTGCATATTCTTTATCCATCTTATGTAGCTCATCCCTGACCTGCTGTCTTAAATCTACAGCTGGTTGGACGCAGTATTTTATAAATTCTGAATCTGACACCTGCAAATCTGGGAATAGTACCTTAAGATACGCTGTCGCTAGGCGAACAATTGCTTTTCTATCTCGTAAATCATTGCAATCTATTAATCTCATGTTTAAATTTACATAATCGGTGTATTGCGGCTCGCTTCTTAGATTATGGAGTACCTCTGAAAAGAAATCTCCCTTAAACCCAAGTGACTGAGAAGGTGTATCCTTTGATATCCTTGGCATAAGCCATCCAGAAATAATGCCATGAATTCTATCTATAAAAGCAGTATCCCTTAGGAAATTAGGTATTTCATTAAAAATTCCTTCATCGCTATAGACAGGTTTATGGTTTTCATCTAGTGTTATATTACCAAGCATAACAAAACCTGCTTCTGCACTGGCTTCAGTATTGCCACGACTAAACCTTCCCGATTCAAGGTATACTTTCAAACCTGCAACTAGCTCGCCTGTTGAATCACCCTGAATGCTCTGTATTTCATCTAAAACCACCAAATCATACCTTGTCACTAATCCTGGCGTATTGTTGCCATTATGATGAAACATAACCGCAGGTGATACCTTACCCCCACCAATTCTAGATAGGAAATTGCTTTTCTATATCTAAACTATAGCATCACATTTTTACCAAGTCAACAGCCTTCTAATTAGCATAATTAACAATATATGTTAGATAAATAGGATGATATATATTAAATACTAAA
>JAAYPS010000185.1 GCA_012519655.1 Clostridiaceae bacterium
ATACAAATTTTATCTTATCTAAACTTTTGCTATGTTACATTAATAAAGTTATATGAATAATCTGTAGTGACAAACTCTCATACATAACCACAATATGTTGTACAGAGTTTTCAAAAGTTCTAACATCGTAAAAGGCTCTATCTAAATGCAACTAACACTAAAATAACCCCTGCCATCAGTATAAGTAATCCGATTTTTTTAATTGACATAGCCTTTTCAGTTATTATGTCATCTATCTTACTATGGCTCTCGACGCTCTCGTTTTCCATATCGTCATTTGTACAAACATCAACACGCGGTTTACCTATGTCCTGCTTTTCTAATATTCTTCTTGCAATACTTTCGGCACGATACACCAGCACAGCTCCAATAACTATGACTACAAGAGATAATGCCTTCAAAAAAAACTGCACAACTTCACCTCATTATTAAAAATATAAACATTTTAATCCACTTCATTATTCTATTAAATAAAAAAATCCCCTTTCTCCAACACAATTGGACGAAAGAGGCTTCCGCGGTACCACCAAAATTTCCTTCAAGGACACTTTAAGAACTATATCGGATTCCACCCGGCAAGCTTACTAACTTCAGTCTTGCAACTCCAGAGCGACTTCAACATAATAGATACCGAATACGCTTACAGCCTAGGGCGTATACTCTCTAGCGGTCTATTATTGTTTACTCCTCTCTTTCACAGTCATTAAAATATATATTATTGATAGTAATGTATGATTTTTGTTTTGTCAAGAACACAAGAATTTTAGTTATTGAATTGCTACTTCAATTTATGCGTACGGTAGAAATACTGTATAAATACCAATTCTTCATACAAAACCGTGTACAACTCCTTCAAGCAAAATTATTAGAACAATTACGTAACTTTATTTATGTTAACGCATAGGATGTACTATAAAAATTTATTGTAAGGAAGGTGTTTTCATGAAGGATAATGACACATTAATCTTTGCTGGTAATTGTTGCACGGGTCCAAGTATCAGTATACCTGTAATGCCTAAAGAGCCAGTCTTAGCTCAGACATATACACCATATCAAGTATATAAGGGAATCCTTCCGGCTATGGAAGGATTGCGGAAAGGAACTGTTTTTCAAGAACTTTATAGACCATATGTCAAAGAACCTCTTGCAAATAAGCAAAATCCGTGGATGAGAGTCAGAGCCAATAATACAGTCTTATCAGAAAACTATAGCCCTAACGTTGCAAACAGGTATGAAAAGAAATTTGACACTTTAATTAATGACACAAACATTATGGGAAACGTTTCTCCGGAAACGGTTCGGTCAAATCCGGATAAATAACTTGAAGGGAGTGATAGGCATGAACGAACGCGAAAAACTTTTAGAACAAGTAATGGCCTATGATTTTTGCATGATAGATCTAGGTTTGTTTTTAAATACTCACCCTGCAGATACGAACGCGTTGAAGGATTACAGAACATGCTATGAGCAATCAGAAAAGGTGCGTAAGTTATATGAAGAAAAATATGGTCCACTCAGCCTAAGACATATGCCAAATCAACATTGTTGGCAGTGGATTGACTCACCGTGGCCCTGGGTAAAGGAGGTATAATTATGTGGTTTTATGAAAAGAAACTTGAATATCCAGTTAGAATTAAAAAGGTTGACCCTAGAATGGCAAAGTATATCACAAGCCAATATGGTGGACCCGATGGTGAATTAGCTGCGTCACTTCGTTACTTAACTCAGAAATTTCACATGCCTACAAAGGAATTGCAAGCAATTTTGAATGATATAGGTACTGAAGAATTAGCACACTTAGAAATGGTAGGCACTATGGTTCATCAACTTACAAAGGGTGCTTCTGTAGAACAAGTTGAAAGAGGGAGTTTGGGTGCTCACTATACCGACCATGACTTAGCAGTGTATCCATCCAACGCCGCAGGAGTTCCTTTCACTGCAGCTTATATTCAGTCAAAAGGTGATATAGTTGCTGACCTTGTGGAAGATATGGCAGCAGAGCAAAAAGCCAGAGCGACATATGAATATTTAATTAATTTAGCAGATGATCCAGATGTTATAGATCCGCTCAGATGGCTCAGAGAGCGGGAAGTCGTTCACTTCCAACGTTTTGGTGAAGCGCTTAGAATAGCACAAGAACTTAAGGATAAAAAGAAATTCTATTAAGGTTCTTCCGTCCAATTGACATAACAGACGATTTTTATTTAATAGGTATTTTTCGACACAAAAATTAAAACTCCTTTTCAGTAAATTTGCATTATAGAAAAGGAGTTTCATTTTAATATGTTGTTATGATGTTCCTACCTGATGGTTTAACATCATGTATTCTGATCCAACTAATTTACAACCTATAAATTAAAGAATGCTTTCATGCCAGGATATACGGATACTTCGCCCAATTCTTCTTCAATTCTTAACAATTGGTTGTATTTAGCAACACGATCGGATCTTGAAGGTGCTCCGGTTTTTATTTGCCCTGAATTTGTAGCAACAGCAATATCAGCTATTGTAGCATCTTCGGTTTCTCCCGATCTATGGGATGTAACAGCTGTATAACCAGCTCTGTTTGCCATTTCAATGGCTTCAAGAGTTTCTGTCAACGTACCAATTTGATTTACTTTAATAAGGATAGAATTTGCAACACCCATATCTATTCCTCTTTCAAGTCTTTCGGTATTGGTAACAAACAAGTCATCACCAACTAGTTGGATTTTATCACCCAATCTATCGGTAAGCAACTCCCATGCTTCCCAATCTTCCTCTGAAACACCATCTTCAAGGGATATAATAGGATATTTCTCAACGAGTTCTTCCCAGAATGATACCATTTCTTCTTTTGTTTTCATGATATCTGTCTTCCAGAAATAATAACTTCCTTCTTGGCCTTTTGCTTTAGCTTCTTCATACATTTCTGTTGCAGCTGCATCTATTGCAAGACGGAAGTCCTTGCCCGGCTCAAATCCAGCTTTTTCAATAGCTTCTACAATTACTTGAAGAGCTTCTTCGTCGGATTTCAAATTAGGAGCAAATCCACCCTCGTCTCCTACAGCAGTGCTATAGCCTTTTGCTTTCAAAACGCCTTTTAGTGTGTGGAATACTTCTGTGCACCATTGAAGTGCTTGCTTGAAACTATTTGCGCCAACAGGCATAATCATAAATTCCTGTATTGTTACGCTATTGTCAGCGTGTTGTCCACCGTTTATGATATTCATCATTGGAACTGGAAGAACTTTTGAATTAGTTCCGCCAATATACTGGTACAAAGACAATCCCAGAGCATCTGCTGCAGCCTTTGCAGTGGCTAAGGATACACCAAGAATGGCGTTTGCACCCAATTTAGCTTTGTTTTTCGTCCCATCAAGTTCAATCATTGTCTTATCGATAAGGCTTTGTTCAAAAACATTCATTCCTTCAATTTCCGGGGCTATTATATCATTGATGTTGTCAACTGCTTTTTGAACACCTTTACCCAGATATCTTTCCTTGTCACCATCACGTAACTCTACTGCCTCAAATGCTCCTGTTGATGCTCCTGAGGGTACTGATGCACGACCTATAAAACCACCTTCAACAATTACTTCGACTTCAACAGTGGGATTTCCACGTGAATCAAGAATCTCTCTACCAAAAACACTTTCAATCTCCAAATACTGCGTCATTTTTCAAACTCCTCCCATTCTAAATTCAATGTTCGCTTGCGCAAAGACCAACATGTAGACACAAAATCTCCTTGTATGGTGCGTAGAAACTTTCATGCATTCCAATAACTACGCACTCTTAAGGCTTGTTTTACACCAACTGCGCTTTTGTATCTTCAAAATACGCCATGCGTGCGAGCATTTAATAAGCCATAGATATGATTTGCTTTCAGAAATGCCATTATGCATTAAAATTCCATCTAAATGCAGTCTGCATTCTGGCAAATTAGGTATTTTTATGTGGAATCCTAAATATAGGTAGGTTCCACTCGGTAATTTATATCTTAAGTAACACTATTTAGTCTATCCGAAACTTTCCATAAAAATAACCATAATAAGAATACCCCAGATTTTATGAAAAGTAAAGTAGTTTTCATATGCTTCAGTTTTGAAGAATATGATACCTTTTGGCAGGTATTGTATGACCTTATTCCTATAAATGCATTTAGTTTTACTTATCTTCAATATTTCGTCTTGTGATACTGCTTGAAAAACATACTTCTTTATGCTTTTCTAAACATATATATCCGTTTTTCATATTAAGGCCATTAACAGGACCTGTTTGAGGTTCTACACATAAAAATCCCTTATCTCCACCTCCGTTAAACAGTATCCATTGTGTATAATTGTTTGAAACCCTATAGACGTAATCACCAATTATTGCATGATTTTTATCAGCAACAAAAAAACCAGAGATTGCTTTTTCTTTAGGATTACAACCATCACGGTATAGCAATTCTCCAGGAGTTAACTCTAACAGATTCCCTGTTGGGATATACCTTTCATCAACCTCCCAACGCTTTCCAATAGGCACACAAAACCTCTTTGGTGCTATAAAAGTAGTATGTAAAGCCAAGTGAACTGGCATAGAGGTTTCACCAGTATTCTTAATTACTATGTTTTGGAATAACCCATCATCTGTAATAGTATATGTAATTGTCATTTTGAAAGGAAATGGGTACCTCTCATCTTTATTCTCATAAACACATTCTACTTTATTATTTAGAAGTTTTGTCACAGTAAAAGGCGCATCAAATAGCAAGCCATGTATATGATTTCCTCTTTCAGGTTCATTGATAGGAAGGCAATATTTCTTACCTTCAAATACAAACTCGCCGTTTTCTACCCTGTTTCCAGGGAACAGTAAAGGCATACCATATAAATAGGGTGATAATGATAGCTCTTCAGTGCTTTTAGGTGTACGCAGAATATCTGTGTTCCCGTCCTTAAGGCTAATGACATTAGTTCCAAAGGAAGGAAGGATACGTGCTATCCAATTTTTATTCTTAATCTCAACAAAATTTCCAATCATTGATATTATCCTTTCGCAAATGATTAGCTTTTTTCCACAAATACCACCGATGGACTTCCGAGGCATATACACAGTTTTATTTCTACAAATACTCTCTAAAAAATCCCGGATAAATATATATTATATATCCGGGATCTCTGATATTCATTATCTATTGATACATAAAAAAATTATCAACAAAATCTTCGAGGCGCCTACCTGTTCTCTTAAAGCTAATTTCTATGGGGTCTTTTAAGAATCCAACTAAAACTAGACAAATAAGTTAGGAACACAAAAAACTCCTACTTCAGATATGCCTTTACTAGTTCTTCAAGCAGTTCATCTCTTTCAATTTTCCTTATGACACTTCTAGCATTATTATGATTCGTAATGTAAGTAGGGTCGCCTGAAAGAATGTATCCTACTATTTGGCTTATTGGATTGTAACCCTTTTCTTTTAGTGCATCATAAACTGTTAACAGGATTTCACGTGCCTGGTTCTCATTTTCTTTATCTACTTTATACATCATTGTTTCATTGTTCAACCCCATCACTCCATTTCCCTGTTATATAATAATATAGATTATACTAACGGTAATAATATATTACTTCAAGTTAATTAATAATTAATATCCATATTTATCTTTTGTACATGTCCAATATAGTATTCCATAAACTTGTAAAACCAAAACTTCTATTTTAATATTAATATATTAAGACAAACATTACAATATGTTCTTTTTACAAACCTTCCATTTATTTCCCTATACGATTTTACCTATTATATACTCTTTGGTATTTTTAATTAACTTAACACTTAATACTTTCCCGCATATATCATCTTCAAACACAACCCTCACGGGCAGATAATTTTCGGTGTGACCTTGATAATAATCCTTATGTTTGTCCTCAATTAAGACGCGTGCTGTTTTTCCAATCTGCTTTTGTCTAAAATTATGAGCAGACCTCTCGGATATTTCCGCAAGTTTTTTACTACGTTCTTCTTTTAACATTGGAGGAATCTGTTCTTTCATATCAGCAGCTTTTGTACCTTTTCTAACCGAGTACTGAAACACATGAATCTGACTAAACTCTATGGCTTCTACGAAAATACAGGTTTGCCGGAATTCATCCTCAGTTTCTCCTGGAAACCCAGTCATAATATCAGTTGTTATTGCTGGATCGTCAAAATACTTCCTTATGTTTTCAACTATTTCTCTATATTCAGCTGTGGTATATTTTCTGTTCATCCTCCTTAATGTTTCATCACATCCACTTTGCAAGGATAGATGAAAATGTGGACATAATTTTTCTATTTCAGACATATCTCTAATCATTTCTTCTGTCATATAAAGTGGTTCAAGTGAACCTAGTCGAATTCGTTCTAACCCGTCTATATCATTCAATCTTTCTATTACATCAATTAATGTATGTTCACCTGTATCATTGCCGTATGATGTTAAATGTATCCCCGTCAAGACTATTTCTTTAAATCCATTTTGCGAAAGCTTGTTTGCCTCAGCTATTATACTATCTATGTTTCTGCTACGTATTGAGCCTCTTGCAAAGGGAATTATACAATAACTACAGAATTGATCGCATCCATCCTGAATTTTAAGAAAGGCTCTTGTCTGATCCGTGTAAGACTCAGCCCATAGTTCCTCGAAAGTCCTCATATCTTTTCTTAATGAGACTTCTACTTTCTGGCTATCACAAGAAGCACGGTTAACTAAATCAATGATTTCACTTTTATGATTATTCCCAATTACTAGATTTACACCTTCAATACTGGAAACTTCCTCGGGTGCAATCTGCGCGTAACAACCAACAGCAGCTATTATTGCATCTGGATTCAGTCTTCTTGCGCGTCTTATCATCTGTCTTGATTTTCTATCACTCAAATGAGTCACTGTACAAGTATTTATTACATATACATCTGCAGAAATATCAGGCTCAACAACTATATATCCAGCCTGTTCAAATAATCTCTTCATTCCCTCAGTTTCATAGGTATTCACTTTGCACCCTAAAGTAATAAAAGCAACTCTTTTCATATTTTAACCTTCCTGTAAATATTTCATAAATTATTCTAAGTCCCTGTCTATATGGCATGTACCGAAATTTAGAAAGTGCCTATACAAACTAATTGAAAATATAAGGGGCTGCATAGCCAATCTTTGAACCTCATTATATACTATTTTCTCAAAAAGCATATCATTATGCAACGTCCCCTCGTGATGCCTATTGTAAATATCCTCTTTGACAAGATTTTTTAACCAAAAGAGTTTGGACATGTAATGGAGTGGAAGATCAATTTCATATATTATAAGAGCATTTGATAAAAAAAAACAAAAATGTTGGAAGAAATTTAATAGAAATGTAATTGACTAATACTTTATAAGTATATAATATATATATGAACACTGGAAATCTTTGAAAAATGCTAGAAAGGCGGTGCTTTATATGAAAACTTTTAATATCATGTTAAAATCAATAAATGATGTAAAAGATTTTGTTAATATTGTAAATAGGTATGATTTTGATGTAGATCTCACATCAGGTCGGTACATTGTAGATGCTAAATCAATTATGGGGATATTTAGCCTTGATTTAAGTAAGCCAATAAAAGTTGAGGCTCATTCAGATAATACTGATTCTTTTATTAATGAAGTTAAACCTTTTATCGTTGACTGATTATTTATTGGATTAAGATACGACTTATAAGTTTATATTAGTGTAAATATATCAGTAGCTAATTATTTGATTAATTATAAATAAGTTAGAAAGAAGAAGTATCTACTTCTTCTTTTTATTTGAGATTTAGCAGCATGTCATTTTCAATAAAGGTTTTTTATTTTATTTCTATTATGTATATCCTGAATTGGGAATCATGAAAAAGTTTGAAATTATTCTGGGCAATAAATAAGTGTTAATATAAAGAATCTTGGTATATATAAATTATTAAAGAACATATGTATACATTACAACCCATTAAATGTATAATGTTTATATGGTCTAATATTAGAAAAACTCTTGATAATTAGCTTACTAAAGGTTTTGCATATAACCTTAAAAATATTTGCTATACAATATGTGGTGACTGGCTATCATGTATCACTGCAACATATTCTATAGCCGAACTAAAAATACAAACATCGTAAAATGCCCTTACTAACTTTACTTGTTTTTAGTATAATAATACGTATAGTATAGATATACACATTTATGTTTATGTCTGGAGGCTTTATGTTTAAAAAGCTCATATGTACTTTATTGCTTATTACTATAACAATATGCATTTTTCCTGTTACGAGTGCTGCTATTACGCCAGGACCTGTTGTGGATGCATCTGCTGCTATGTTGTTTGAACTAAGACGTGGTCAGGTATTATATTCAAAAAACCCCGATGAGCCGTTACATATTGCTGCAGCATCCAATCTTATGACGGTTTATATTGCCATTGAAAAACTCGACTTGAACACAATGGTAACAGCAAGCAAAGAATCTGTTAGTGCTGAGGGTGCTCTACTTGAACTCACCGTCGGTGAGAAGTATACTGCCGAAAGTCTTATCTATGCTTCCATGCTAAATAATGCCAGTGATGCCACTATTGCACTTGCAGAAGCAGTCGGTGGGACTGTAGATAACTTTGTAAAGCTAATGAACGACTATGCCGCAGGTCTTAATATGACAAACACCGTTTTTGTTAATCCTACTGGAAGTTATGATGAAAAACAGCGAACTACGGCATCTGATATGATGAAACTTATTCGTCACGCCCTAACTACAAATTCTACTTTTGAGCGGGTATTCTCTTCACAGGCAAAACCTTGGTTTGATGAAGAAAAAACTATGGTATTAACAAATCTAAACGAAATGTTCTGGAGTTATGACGGAGTGGATGGTGGAAAGGTGGACTTTAACGATCCCAAATATCAGACTGTAATTACATCAGTAACTCGTAATCAGCAAAGACTTGTCTGCCTCCTGTTGGATTCTCCTGCTGAAAGCATGTATACCGATAACATGAAGCTTTTAGATTATGGGTTTAATAACTTTAGGAGGGGTCCACTTGTATATAATGGGCAACCCATGAATAGCGTAATTATAGAAGGGCATGAGATAACACTTATTTCAAATAGTGATGTGTATTATACTTATCCTGTAGGCGATAATTATATTAAAGAAATTCAATACGATTTAATTGAGTCAAGCATGAAGATACCATTGTATAGAAACACTCTGCTAGGAAATGTTAAATTCTCTCTTACAGATGGAACAATTATCACAGTTGATTTATTTCCAGACAGAGAAATACTCCCTGAAATGACTAATTTCGAGAAGATTCACAAGCGTTTAATGGAATACCCAGAGCTTTTTTATATCATATTAGGTCTTGTTGCTATAGAATTACTTTTGATTCTTACAAAAGTGTTTAATTCATTGTTTAAGAAAATGTCCTACAAAAAAGGAAAAAGGAGGACGTAGTTAATCTACATCCTCGCATCTCTTACCTTAATGATGAACAAATGCAAAAAATAACGCGTAACATAGTTAGTCTACTTCCTTGCCATCCATGTTAAATAAGCACTTATAAATTCATCAATTCCACCGTCCATTACTTTGTCCACATTACCTTCTTCGTATCCTGTTCTATGATCCTTAACCATGGTATATGGACAAAATACATATGACCGTATTTGACTACCCCATGCAATATCCATTTGCACACCTTTTATTTCACTAATCTTCTCTTTGCGTTCACGTTCCATAATCTCCAAGAGTTTTGCGTATAACATTTTCATTGCAGTTTCTCTGTTCTGGTGCTGAGATCTTTCGGTCTGACAAGCAACAACAACTCCCGTTGGAATATGTGTAATTCTAACAGCAGAAGATGTTTTATTTACATGCTGTCCACCAGCCCCACTTGCTCTGTACACATCCATTTTTAAGTCATCCGGATTAATATTTATTTCCATGGAATCATCCATTACAGGCATAACCTCCATAGATGCAAAAGATGTATGCCTTCTGCCCGATGCGTCAAATGGGGATATTCTAACCAAGCGGTGAACTCCTTTTTCAGATTTTAAAAAACCATATGCGTTTTCTCCTGTGACTTCAACTGTTACACTTTTTATCCCTGCCTCTTCACCCTCAAGCATATCTAAGATACGGGTTTGGTAGTCATTGTTCTCAGCCCACCGGGTAAACATGCGTAATAGCATCTGTACCCAGTCCATTGCCTCCGTGCCTCCAGCTCCAGCATGTAGTGTAATAATTGCATCATTTCTGTCATATTCACCTTTTAGAAGTGTCTGCAATTTTAATTTTTCAAACCTCTTTTTTATATCACTAAATTCATTCGCTACTTCTTCAACTATGCTACTTTCGGATTCTTCTAAACCAAGTTCAACAAGTGTTAAGACTTCTTCACAATCATTTTTAAGGTTGTTTAGAATATTTAACCTATCACGAAGTCTCTTGCTTTTTTTCAAAATACTTTGTGATCGCTCTATGTCGTCCCAAAATCCAGGTTCTTGAGCTATCTGATCCAATTCTGCAATTTCTTTTTCTATAGCTGGAACGTCAAAGTGAATCCCTCAAATCAATAATATCTTGTAGCTGTTGTGCTATTTGTGGCTTAAGTTGTTCTAGCATTATAAGGCTCATTTCATCATTCCCTTCAACTTTTGTAATCAATAGACTATATTATAACATTCATTAATTGAAATTGTCACTTCCCATACCTGACAAATACTTTTAAATAAAACAGCCTTATATTCCTTTTTCTTTTGTCTCTGGTTTTAGAATGGTAAAACGTATTAATGCCGATGTAGCGATTATCAATAATCCCGATATTAAAAATATCAGCTGGAACTGTGTTACTGTAAGGCCTATAAAATTACCTTTGTAATCTGACATCAATCCCACCATATAAGAAGCAACCATGGATGCTGCAAAACCTACTAATCCACTCAAAGCGGCATTAAATCCAAGATAGACTGTACGGCTTTCGTCGGGAGTATACTCATAGGGTATATTATATAGCGATATATTTATCCCTGCCCACGATAGTCCGCTTAACATTTGTAGCAGAATGACAAGCGGATATATCAGAAAACTTCCTTTTGATACGAAAAACCAAGAAGCATGAGTTAATCCCAGTAAACCAATTGAGAGCATTGCTGTATATGTAAATGATTTTCTATCGGCAATCTTACCCCATATACTTACAGTAATGACATAAGTCAATGCGTTGAGCAGACCACTAACAGTAATAAAAGTATAGCTTAATCTAAGTTTTGATACCATGTATACAGAAAAAAATGGAGATGAGAAATTCAACGAAAGCCCCCACATAAAGAATAATACAATTATTTTTCTAAATCTTTGTTCTTTTAACGGTAATGTGAAAAGCTTTTTAAAGCTGATTTTATTTTGAGTAGCTGGTAAAGGGGGTTCCTTTATCATTAAGTATCCAACAAGGTTGAGTATCATTGCAACAAAAGCTACGGCAAACATTACAATATACCCCTCATATGTATTGCCCTGTAACTCGAACCTGTCAAGAATACCCCCTATCACTACATTTACTACACTTGAAATAAATATCAAATATCTTTCTCTGATACTGAAGAACCTACCACGCATTCTCTGCGGTACAATACTTATCATTAACGTGGTGGTAGCTGGGTTAACGGCATGTACCATCAGGTTGGATATAAAATACAACCCTCCGGTTATGTACAGTCGCATTTCCATTGACACAGGCAAGAGAGGTATAAAAATGAGCAAAACAAGCAATAACCTATGAAGGAAATTAGAAATTGTAATAATGGTTTTCCTACGGTTTAGTTTTTCGAGAAGCAACGGAGAAAAAAATTGTATTGTACCTGCTAAAGTCGGAATGGCTGCTATCCTACCGCAAATATCATCGTCTGCACCAAGAAACTTCAAATATCCTGTTAGAAACGCGCCAGTTGTAAACCCAAAAATTACACGGGCAGATACGCCTTCGAGTATTGCCATTGAGCGACTTTTACTGTAATCATCATAGCTAAGTGTGTTTGTTGCTACATCACTTCTATCCTGTTGTATATCATGTTTCATATTATGTAATAACCCGGTTCTATATAACTTGTCATAACCTCGGATCGTAATTCAAATTAAAAATCTAAAAATACGCTCCGAGGTAGTCTTATGGGTATTGATAGACTGAATAATTATTATTAGAACCCGACCTTTCTACAAGCATCTATTTCAAATAAAAACTATAGCTTTTCGAATTGTTCAACATTTAGTACAAATACAGTTGCACCCCCAACGGTGACCTCAACTGGAAATGCCATTCCAGTTATTCCTGTACTGCCGGATATGTCAAGATTAGGCATTGCTTTTTTCCTTGTCTTACACTTTTTCTTAATAATATCAATTACTTCAGAGATTTTATCTTCATCTGCACCAATCATAATAGTGGTATTTCCAGATCTTAAAAATCCTCCTGTTGAACACAACTTTGTAACACCAAAACCTTGCCTTCCCAATTCACTTATGACAGAGTTACTGTCCTCATCACTGATAATTGCCATAATTAGTTTCATAACACCGCCTCCTTACTTAAATTATATAAAACAAAATAACATAAACAAGACTTTTGCGATTAGCCTTAATAAATTTTTAGGTACAATATGTTGTGTATACAACCACGCATATTCACAATTTACTGTACATCTGGATCTAAAGTATGAAACATCGCAAAATACCCAAACACATACATCTGATGCAATACAATATATATTAGATGTCATATATATATATTATTACATTTTTGTATTAAATGGAATAGATAAATTGGTTTGAAAATTTATGGGTCAGCAAAAGTGAAAGTCTTGATATTACCAAAAAAATTGCTATAATAGACATAGCCTAATTTTCTTACTGTATTATATAACAGCAATTATTAGCAGTAAAAATAATTACTCACTTACATTTAGATTATTGAAATTAGTAAACATCAAAATTGATTTCCTTTTTATATGCTGGTGTGGCACAGTTGGCAGCGCAATTGATTCGTAATCAATAGGTCAGGGGTTCGAATCCCCTCACCAGCTCCAAAGATGAAATTAACCTGTGGAATTTATACTTCACAGGTTTTTTCATTTAAGGTTTTTTGCGATGTAGCTATAAAATCCCATATTTAAGCACCTTGAAATATAATGGCTTTTTGTGTTATAATTACTATGCTGTAAGCATTTGGGATTATCTGGATGCTGGTAAAATACATTTATGTCAGGAGAATTTTTATGTCATCTAACGTTCGTACCCGTTACGCTCCAAGCCCGACAGGGTATATCCATATAGGGAATTTACGTTCTGCATTGTATGAATATCTCATTGCCCGAGTTAATGGGGGCAAATTTATTTTACGAATTGAAGATACCGATCAAGAACGCTTGGTAGAAGGGGCAGTAGATGTTATTTATCGCACTTTAAAAATTTGTGGATTAAATCATGATGAAGGTCCTGATATTGGCGGCCCATACGGTCCATACATTCAAAGTGAACGCAAGAACACTTACCTTCCCTATGCAGAGGAACTAGTAAAGAATGGTCATGCATACTATTGTTTCTGTTCAAAGGAAAGACTAGATGCCCTCCAAGAGCAATATAGAGCAAAAGGTCAGGTTTTTAGCTATGATCGTCACTGTCTTGGCCTAACTGAAGAAGAGATAAAGGCCAAACTTGAAGCTGGCGAGCCTTTTGTAATACGTCAAAAAATGCCTACAGAAGGTATAACCACCTTTAATGACGCAGTTTATGGTGAAATAACTGTTGATAATGACGAATTAGAAGATCAAATACTAATTAAGTCGGATGGTTTTCCAACCTACAATTTCGCCAATGTTATTGACGACCATCTTATGAACATTACACATGTAGTTCGTGGAAGTGAGTATTTATCATCTACTCCAAAGTATAATATATTATATCAGGCATTTGGATGGGAAATACCTACTTATGTCCATTTACCTCTCATTGTAAAGGCCGACGGTTCAAAAATTTCCAAACGCAAAGGCGATGCTACCTTTGAGGACCTTGTAAATGAAGGTTATCTTGTGGAAGCCATTATTAACTATCTTGCACTTCTTGGATGGTCACCAGATAGTAATCAAGAGATTTTTTCTCTTAAGGAACTAGAAAATGTCTTTTCTGTAGAGCGTATAAGCAAGTCGCCTTCTGTTTTCGATATGGCAAAACTACGCTGGTTTAATGGCGAATATCTTCGTGCTATGACACTTGAAACTTTTCACGAGGTTGCATTGCCATGGATTAAAAAAGGATTAGTTAAGGATTTACCAACTCTTCCAATTGCGAAGATGATTCAACCACGGACCGAGGTTCTTTCAGAAATACCCGAAAAACTTGACTTTTTTAATAATCTTGTTGAATATGACTTGGAAATATATACTCATAAAAAGATGAAAACAAATCTTGAAAACTCATTAGAGAATCTAATTGCTGCTGTTCCTGTTCTTGAAAGTATAGAACAATGGGAGGAAAAAAATATTTATGATTCGCTTACCTCTCTTGTAAAAGAACTTGAGATCAAGAATGGACAGATGTTCTGGCCAGTGCGTATAGCAATATCTGGACAGTTGGTAACTCCAGGTGGTGCGATTGAAATAGCTGAGGTTCTTGGAAAAGATGAGTCAATTAGAAGAATTAATATAGCTATTGAAAGACTTAGAGCTGCAACCCAAAGTTAATAGAAATTTATGCCATGCATATATTAAAATGAATAGCTTAAGAAATGTAAACCACGATCAAAATATAAAATCTCGCTTAAAACGCATAAAAAACTCTTGCATTAAAGCAAGAGTTTTTTAGTACAGAAATCCTATGGATTTAAAATGGTGACCCCAAGGGGATTCGAACCCCTGAAGCCGCCGTGAGAGGGCGGCGTCTTAACCACTTGACCATGGGGCCATTATTTCGTACAGGTTCATTTTACAGATGTTTATTAAGAAAGTCAATAGGCGTACTTATATATTTCTGTATGGTTGGCCCGAATAAAAAGGCCTTACTACATAGTAATTGTCTCTCCAGTTGAAAACAGGTATATGTATTTTTCTTTTATGGTCTTACCCGTTAAAATGGTTAAAGTTCGTGCATAATACTCTATCTGAACTCTATACCTTTCAATAATTACATGGCTTTGTCCCAAGGGAACATAATCGGTTTTGTAATCTATTAGTACCAAGCCGTCGGATTCTTCGAAGTAACAATCGATGATACCTTGAAGTAGTATTGTTTCATCCCTGTACTTTTCTTCTATCATTTCAAGAAACAGTTCATGACAGGGTATTTCTACATTAAATGGAACTTCTCTTTGAACATTATCCGATGCTAACATCCTTTTTCCTAATGGAGATTTGAAAAAGCCATAAATCTTTTCTACGCTTATCGCGTGTGCCTGCTCTTTGGTTATCAAATCCTTCTCAACCATGGATTCTATTTGCTCTTTAATACTTGCATTATCTAAACCATTATCAATATCAAGGTGTTGCATGACAAAATGAAGAGCGGTACCCTTCTCTGCAGCACTTAGACCCTTTCTCTCTTCCAGGAATAATGGTTTGCTTATAAGAGTAGGAAATTGAACAGGTAATTGGCCTACTTGTTCCAATTCAGCTTCAAACCTTCTCTTTAATTCTGTTACGGTTACTTTTCCAGGGATGTTCTCTAATTTGATATACGGATATGTCCAATCAAGGCGTCTTGAAACTTCATCCCAATATTCTCCATGTTGCATAATTTCTGTATTCTTATTTTGCCCAACGATTTCTGCCTTTTTACTGTCAGAATGGATAGCTAATTCATCTGGACTACAGCCATTATAAAGCATATCATTTTTATTCCAAAACTTAACTAACCATTTATATGTTTCATCCTTTCTTTCTTGATTAGGTTCGCATTCTGTGTAAGTATTTATAATAACAGTTCTACCATCTGCTTGAATTTCAGGCTCAAATTTAGACAATGTGGCACCAATCCAGTCAACATAACTTGAACAACCCAACACTTCACTGGCCGTAATCTTATTACCTTCACCATATGAAATATCTCTCCACTTTGCAATGGACTTTTCGATATCACGCACCGATCCGGTAATAATTAGCTTTTCCTTTGCTCGTGTCATAGCCACGTAAAGTATCCGTATCTCTTCTGATAATGTCTCTATTTTTACTCTTTCGGCTATCGCTGTTTTGGCAGCCGAAGGATGTGAGGTACGTAGCTTTATGTCTACTACATCAGGACCAAAACCCAGTTCTGGATGCATAAGCACACTGTTATTTATATCCATTAAGTTAAAACGCTTACCACATCCCGACAAAAAAACAACAGGAAACTCTAATCCTTTACTTTTATGAATACTCATTATACGTACAACATTGTCATTTTCTCCTAGTATTTTCGCACTTCCCATATCTCCTCTGTTACTTTTAATTTTGTCTATAAAATTGATAAAATTGAATAAACCTTTATAACTAGTTTCTTCAAATTGTCGCGCCTTGTCATACAAAGAACGAAGATTTGCCTGTCTTTGCTGGCCCTGGGGCATAGCTCCAACCATATTGTAATAGTTTGTGTCCTGATACAGATACCAAATTAACCGTTCAGTGGATAAATACCGAGCTTTATCCCTCCATATAGAGAGTTTTTCAATAAACAATGAGGCTTTTTTAGCTGCAGATTTATCAACTTTCTCTATTTCATTATCTAAATGCCTGTCAGATAATATCTTCAATGCATCAAACAATAGAGAGTTTCTGTTTGCTAAACGTACCGCTGCTAATTCTCCTGTTGTAAATGCAAATATAGGGGATCTGAGGACCGACAAGAGTGGTATATCTTGCAGTGGATTATCAATAATCTGCAATAAGGACAGAATTACTTGGATTTCTATGGTTTTAAAAAAGCCTGTTCCTGTATCCGCAAACGCTGGAATACCCTTTAATGCCAGCTCGTCAACAAATACTTCCGACCAATTTTTTGTGGCTCTAAGTAAAATAACTATGTCCTTAAACTGTACTTTTCGATAACGCTTTTCACTTTTGTCAAAAATACTGAAATACTTACCATTTTCGTCCCGAGTGGTTAGTTCTATAATTTTCTCTGCTACTAATCTGGCTTCGCTTTGAATGTTGTCAATAATCTCAGTATTTTCATCTGGTATATCAACTGAAGACTCCTCCACTGCATTTTCCTCAGTATTAAAATCATTATAATCATCTGAACTGGCTGTGGTTTGAATTAGATGAAATTCAATATCGCCACCTACTTTAGCATTTATATCAGTGCATGGTTGGAAATTTGCACCATAATTAAGTGCTTCCTTATCGGAATAATCCAGCTCACCAGCATCTATAGACATTATGCTACCGAAAACCAAATTTACAGCCTCAATGATTTCCCTTCGGCTGCGAAAATTTTTATATAATAAAATCTTGCGATTTTTATCACTTTCACCTACACCATATGAGTTGTATTTGTTAAGGAACAACTCGGGTTTTGCTTGGCGGAATCTATAAATAGACTGTTTCACATCTCCAACCATAAAAACATTTGGGTTTTGCAAATCGTACCTTGAAACCATGTGAATGATTATCTCTTGAACCATATTACTGTCCTGATACTCATCCACCATTATCTCTTCAAAAAACTCTCTATACTCCAACGCTACGTTTGAAGGTATGATTCCATCCTGGTTTTTTTGAGTTAATATTTTAAGACACATATGTTCAAGATCATTAAAATCTATAATTGACTTTTTGCTTTTTTTCTCTTTATATCTTTTAGAAAACACATTAACCAGTTTTGTAAGATAACTCATTATCGGGTAGAGCTCATTTAAGTCTTTTATGATATTAGTCGATTGAGTGTTTACCAACCTCTGACATATTGTTTTGTTAATGGTTTTCTTCACCCTATCACGTATTTTTTTAACAATTTCCTGCTTTTCTTTATCTGCATTTTTCCCTACTCTTGGAAGCCGCGAAAACTGAATACTAATTGCTTTTTCATATATCCCATCCCATTTATTTTGATTATTATGATGAACATCTACATTAGAGACAACAGTAGCAAGCAAATCTTCAATATTGTTTAAATCTTCCTCAAATACGGCTAAATACTTTTCAAGACCTTCTGATTTGCGAATTATATCTAATGCATTAATAATCATGCGTGAAGCATTGTTCAATTCTATTTCGCAGGATTTAATTAATATTTTGCCCCACAAGGTTTGACTAAAATCGCAGTCTTCTTCCAAACTTAATGCTTGAGTTTTTTCTTCCAACCACTGTTCTGGCCAGGGATCACTTTGAACAAAATTGTATAAATTCATTACCATGTCCTGTATCCTCTGGTCACTTCTATTATCTCCATACCAATTCAGTAGGGTCAGAAACTCTTGACTGTCTTGCTCATATTGCTCTGCAATGATTTCAGTGATAACCTCTATACGCATAAGTGTACTTTCTGTCTCATCTGCCACTCGGAAATTCGGATCAATATCAATTTCCTGTATATGTTTTGAAATAACGTTTTTACAAAAGGAATGAATGGTCATTATATTTGCTCTTGCAAGCAGACTTAGTTGACGACGCATATTTTCCGACTCAGGATGTTTATCGATTTCTTTAGCAATGGCCTCACCTATACGCTCACGCATTTCTGCTGCAGCAGCATTTGTAAATGTTACTATCAGCATCCTGTCGATATCCACAGGATTTTCTTTATCAGTTATTCTCCTAATTATCCTTTCAACCAAAACGGCGGTTTTACCCGAACCAGCTGCAGCAGCAACAAGAAGATTACAATCCCGTGCAAATATTGCCTGGCTTTGCTCTTTTGTCCACCTTAAACCGGTATTTTGGGTTTCGGATTCAATATTTATTTCATTTTGCTTATGGCTATCCTGTATATTCTTCATAATATAAAACTCTGCTTTCTATGGTGTTATTGTTTTTTCATCAATTTCCATATTTCTCCCTTATCTAAATCTTGTAGGAGTCGATAGGTATTTTCTTTCCTTGCCGTATCAAACTGGCATATTGAAAGATAGCTGCAATATTTGCAGGCTGTACCTTCTTTGCTTTTGGTTGGATGAATTGGAACCCATCCTTTTAGTATTTCAGTGCTCAAATCCTTCAATAAACTACGCACATATGTACGTAAAATACTGAACTGTTTTGCGGTTGCGACCGAGGAGTTCTTTCCCAGGGTCTCATCCTTATTCATCGAAGCAGGGATAATCAGCGATGAGCCTTTTATTTCATGATCCATCTCTTTAATAAGTTTTACATCTGCCAACAATAAGCCTTTCATACGAAGCTGTTTCATAATTTCAATTTCAATTTCTTCTTCTGATTTGCGCTCTTGAACTTTTAAAATAGGATCATCTATCTTAAAGTACAGCATTCCACCCGGGAGAATGGGCATATCACCATTTTGCTCTTGTGATTCACATATGGCATCAAGATATGTAATTAGTTGAATTTGCAACCCATAGTAAACATCTTTGAGCTTAAAATCCTTTGAGCCTGACTTATAGTCTATAATACGCAGATATTTCCCGTTCGGGGTTTGCATTTCGTCAATACGGTCTACTCGCCCTTGTAAATAAACCTTTTTCCCATTATCCAGTTCAATGGTAATAGGTGGATACTTTTCGTCATATCCAAAACCAGCTTCATAGTCAATGGGATTAAAACTACTCTTACGTATATGCTCAGCAATGAGCCATACAGCTCTTGTAACAACGTTTTTCAGTCTTGAAGCTAACACAATCACTCGTTTTGATGATGCTAGGCCTGTGCCTTTCATTTTACTTATCATATCGTCAACTATATCCGATACGGTTTCTTCACACCATTGCCGATCAAATGTACGCCATGTTATTGGTTCCTCACCTATATGTGACTCTTTTAAAGCCATGTTACCAGTTTGGTTTTTTTGTGCTGCCTCAACAGCCTTGGAAAATCTCTCAACCGCAGTATGTAAAAATGTTCCTACATCAGGTGCTGTAAATTCGAATATTTTCCGCTCCTTTGCTCCCAATCCATATTGAACAAAAAATGAAAAAGGACACGCACTATACTGTTCAAACTTTGATATGCTTGATTGCATAAGTTCACCATATAACTGAGAAATCTTATTCTCATCGATGGGCTGTGCTATATTACTAAAACTAAAGGCATCCTGTGCTCTATCAATTTCTACCTTCCAATCATCATGCATTAAAAACCATTGTTTTATGTCTTGCCAGACCGGGAGGATTTCATTTCCATCAATATTCTGGCGTAATGATAAAACAAGCTGCCGGAAAGCGGCATTTCTTGCGGATAATTCATTCAACACATCCTCATTTGTTTCAGGGGGCAAAATATTACTACTAGTCTTACATGCTGGAAATATCTTCATTATCTTTGATATAATAATTGAAGGTCTTAGCGTTTTCCCATCCTGATCGGAGATAGGCCAGCTAATACGTAAGTAGTCCGACGGTGTGGTCAGCATTTTATATATTAAGAAATCCTCATCAAAAACTTTATCCCTCGTGTTTTGAGCTAATTCCACACCTATTGTTCTTAGCTTATCTCTTTCATCGTCAGTAATGATCCCCTCTTTTGCGCCTCTTGACGGAATCACACCATCATTAGTACCTAAAATATACAATGCCCTTACATCATGGCTTTTTGATCTTTCTATGCTTCCAACAAGCACCTGATCGATAGAAGCTGGAACTAAACCTATTTTATACTCTGAAAATCCAATGCTTAGAATATTGGTAAAGCGTTCAATTCCAAAAGTTTCGCCAGCCATTACCTCAACTATCTGATCCATTAACCCCATAACCATATTCCACACTTGAGAATACTCATTTGCATGCGTAAGCTCACCTTCAAGGCGGAATTTTTCAATCAGGTCTTCCATTTGTTCAGGTATCTTAAGTTCACACAAAAAGTCAAAAAGAGCTGTACAAAAGTCTTCAGCGCCTCTACGTCCTTTTGTCTTGTTTCTAAATGTCATAAGTGGTCTGACTATATCCCTACGTATCTCGTTTATTTGTTCAAAGAATTTTAAATTATACTCTTTGGTGTTATCGTCTACTAAAAGATCGGGTGACATATTCCATTTTTCATTATTCACCCATTGTTTACCATATATGCCGCAGGATAATACATAGTTCTCCAGGAGATCTATCTTATGTTGCTCAATGCCCGTCAAGCCAGTTTTAAGGTAGCGAAACACAGACTCATATGACCAATTTTCAGTAAAAATTTCAAGCATGGATAAAATTAGCCTAACAAGCGGGTGATTAGAAATATCCAATTTACTGTCCATAAAGCAAGGTAT
>JAAYPS010000186.1 GCA_012519655.1 Clostridiaceae bacterium
CATCGGGAGAATCAAGAATTGAAATGGCACAGAATGCAAAGAATGCACTTGAAAATGTTAACGCGAAAATACTCGGTGTGGTATTGACAAAATTGAACAAGAACTCAGGTGGTTCTTATTACCATAAATATTCTCATTATTATTATTATGAGTAGATGAATTTAGTAGCTTAATACTAATGAAATCTAGAAAAATCAGTTTAAGCGAAATTATATTGAAATAGGGATATCAGATTACATCACACAATATAACACAACGATTGAGCGAAAATAAACGATAGAAATAGGGATATATTAGATTATATCCCTTAATATTTTTCATAAGCTTATGCAAGCTCTTTGTCGTTGCATACTAATGATAACGCGGTGCTATGTACTTTACATGAATTAGATAGAATATTTATTCATATATTCACTTGGTGAACAGCCCTCTATCTTTTTGAACACCTTACTAAAGTAAAATGCATTGTCAAACCCGAGCTCATTGGCAATTTCATATACTTTCAGGTTTCTTTGTGTAATTATCTTTTTTGCTTCCTTAATTTTTACTTGATTCACAAAATCAATAAAGCCACAGTCAGAGTATTTTCTAAATAAATGACTTAGATAGTTTGGACTGATTCCAAGAGCTGCAGCCACTTCATTGAGAGTTAGTTTTGTTTTATAGTTGTTTTTTATGTACTGTTTTGCATTAATAACAATTTGATTCTTATAATCCTTTGTTTGCGTCGAAAAGTATGAGCATAAGCCATCAAACAATGTGTTAAGCCATTGCAGAATTTGCTCTGTGGTGGTCAGGGTAAAAAGACTTCGATATTTTTGAGGGTGATCACTGAAAATATTTGAAACCAGCTCTTCACCGTTTGGTAGTAGTGATATGGACAGATATAGAATGTTACTTGCCGCATCCAATGCCTGTAGGTGATAAGATGGTCTTTCTGTGAACAGTTCTTCAAGAGATGAAAACACAGTCTTTAACCGTTCCGAGTCAAATTCTTCATAAGCCGACACGATATCATTTTTAAATATTGAAATATTGAATATATTTTTTATAGGTTTTTCAATGTCCTCTTCAGGAAAGAAAAATAAAGGTTTTTCAGGAGTTGCTTTGCTAAAAATATGTCTTGCATCTTGGAAAGAAACAGATATATCCAGAGGATTTTCTACCAATCGTCCGATAGTACCATGTATGGAGGCACCGTAATAGTTTTTCAGCATTTCATCAGTGTTTTTAATAGCATTCCTTACTATTTCCTCATAGTTATTTAGTATATCTGCTGATATTAAAAAGATAATAGCAAAATGTCTAATATCCAGTGCGGTAATATGGCAGTTTATATATTTTGGCAACAGTGTTTTAACCATCTGTAAAGTGCTGGAAAAGAAATTCAACTGTTGTCTTGTATCCATTGAATCGGATTTAGGTTCTGTTATTTCCATATAAGAAGCCATAAAAGCTGCAGAACTAAAGTCCAAAGATAGAATTTGAGACTGTAAATTAAACTGTTCATCATTTTCGAACAAATTATTCAATAGCATAATAAAAAAGCGTTCGTGAAAAAGCAGTGTTTCTATAGGTACAGACTGTATTTGAGCATTTGAAGTTTTTGAAAATTCGTTATAAATACTCAGTGCAGCATTTATACTTGTCTTCAGGCTTTCTTCAGACAATTCCAATTTTACAAGATAGTCAACCGCGTGAAGTGACAAAGCTTCTTTAGCCAAATGGAATTCCTCATAGCTTGTCAACACGATAAATAAAGGCAGACGTCCATATTTTCGCTGGCATTGTTGCATTAACTCCAAACCATCCATTATAGGCATCTTAATGTCGGTGATCACAATTTCAGGATAGTGCTTTTCAATCATTTGAAGCGCTTCGGCGCCATTAGAGGCTATTCCACATATTTCTATACCTAATTGCGCCCAGTTTGTCATGGATTTTATTCCTATTTGCACCAATGGCTCATCATCAACAATCAACAATTTTATCATTAGTACTAACCCTTTCTTATACCATCTGATTGGTCTGAAAGCTCGGATATTTGTAGATATGGAAGGAGTATAGTAACTGTTGTGTACTTTCCTATTTCACTCTTAATGGATACTCCATATCTATTGCCATATTCGAGCCGAATTCTGTTATTAACATTAGAAATACCTATTTTTTTGAAGAATTTTGTTTTGCTGTTATCATGTTTTTCGGATAATAATGATTGTATCATATTTTCATCCATCCCAACACCGTCGTCCGTTATGTCAATTTGCAAGTCATTTGATTCATTCTCAAAAATATGAATGGTTATTGTTCCTGTAGCACCTTTAGGCTCAATTCCATGAAAAATTGCATTTTCAACAATTGGTTGCAGTGTAAACTTTATAATCTGACAACTAAGAAGCGTATCATTATCTGTTCTAACATCTATGCCAATGGTTCCGCCATAGCGGTACTTCATAATGGTGAAATAATCCATCAGTAAACTCAACTCTTGTGAAAGAGTAACAAACCTCTGAGTTCCTTTAGATATGTTTTTCAATAGTCTTGATAATGCCGTTGTCATTTCAGCAATTCCTGGAGCATTTTGTATGGTGGCCATCCATTTTATAGATGCGAGTGTGTTGTATAGGAAATGGGGGTTTATTTGGCTCTGTAGCATTTGATATTCATAATCTCTTTTTTGATTTTCCATTTCTAAGCGGTTGTCCATTAATGTTTGGATGCTTGCGGACAGTTTATTGATTCCTTTTCCTATGTCTCCAAACTCATTATCCCATTCAATGGAATGGTCGCGTGAAAAATCACCGTTCGATATTTTCGACATGGTATCTTGCATTTTAATTATCGGTGTGTTTACCATTTTATTGAGCAGCAGTGACATGAAAAATCCCGCTAATACTATAACAAGACTTATAATTACTAATATTACAATAAAGAAATTCGCTTGCGAAACCAGCTCCTGAACATTAATCTCCTTAGTTAAGTAGCAATTTGGTGAAATAAGAGGACGCGTAACAAAATAATTGTTATCTTCCTGCCCTACGCTAATAATTGTATTATCATATAGAGTGGTAAGTTTTCCATTGTCATCTTGAATGAAAAAGTCATCCTTATAATCATAATCAACTGACAAAAATGTGCCGTCATTATAGAGGTAGGTATTATCTGCCAAAGTAAGGTAAATAGCCTCGTCACTACTATGATAGTATGTATTAATCGCATCAGAAAACAGATTTGGAGATATGCTGATAAATACCCACCCAGTAACGTTAGAATCGTACAGACTATAAATAGGTCGAATAAGTGGAAGAATATTTAGTTTACTTTGAATTCTGAAAGGATCATATACAAAGCCCATATCAAAATTATATTCATTATTTGCTAAAGCTGCATCAAAGTAATCGAGGTTATTAACAACTTCAAAAACATCACTGCCACTTGAATGGCTGATTAGAACCACTTGCACGAATTGTTTAAGATTACTTGCCACCAAAACCCTTTGAATATATTCTGATGAACCATTTGAATTATAATGCTCGTTTAAGTCATCATATACTTTTAGTTTTTGCGTTGCTGATTTTGCCCCATATAGAGAAAATTCACCAATTGTATTATTTGTTTGACACCATTCAGCAAGAGAATATATATTTTTCAAATCGCTGTTTATTGAGTCTGCGATAATCTGGAGACTCAACTCTGATGATTGTATGAGGTTGTTGCGCAAATAATTATGATAGACTCTATAGCTTATACCAGCAATAAAAATAGACAAAACAAATGAGAATAAAAGGGTCGAGACAATTATCCTTCCTTTGATTGTTTTAATAATTGGCTTCATATAAGCTCCTCTCATAAAATTATATAACAACTATAAGATACTATTTGCCACCTTGAAGTAATACTTTAGGAAACCCCTGCGCTTATTTACAAACTTCTATTGCTATCAACTGTAGGGAATTGTAAACAGTATCTTTGGTAATCAATGAGGATTTTATTTCTAAAGCTATATCCCTAAATGCAATATTAAACAATGATATTATAACACAAAAATTGTCACTGTTTCCAGATGTACATAATATAGAGCTTTTGCAATGTAGTGTTAATGCCAATCGTAAAATATTATATATTAGTGATAATATTTTACAGTTTTTATAGTAAAAGAATTGAAAAAGGAATGAAATAATAATATAAAACATTCGATTATTAAGGTAAATGATATATTATAAAGAAGAACAACTATTTAAGTCTCAATACATAATCAGGAAAAGCATTCAAAATCTTCACCCCACTTATGTAAGAGATTTATTCAATCGGCAGTTTTCTACATCAAGTATTTCACAACACTATTTCAAATTTTTAAATGGGAGGAAAATTGTATGAAAAGAAAAGTTTTAAGTATTGTTATTTGCTTAAGTGTCGTTCTTGCAATGTTTACTGGTTGCGTAACCACACCAACAACTCCAGCGCCTGCGACTGCACCTACAACAGCACCACAGTCGGGTGGAAGTCAAGGTGAAGAAGAAATTGTTTTGAGATGGGCGTTATGGGATTATGACACCACACCATATTGGAAAGCATTGGTTGATACTTATAAAAAAGTAAAACCAAATGTAACTATCGAGCATACTGATTTAGGTTCTGCAGACTATTCCACCGTTCTAGCTACTGAATTGTCAGGTAGTGGTAGTAAGTTTGATATTGTAACAATCAAAGACGTTCCAGGATATGCAACTCTCGTACAAAAAAATACATTAGAGCCTCTTGATTCCTATATTAGTGCAGCAGGTATTGATTTATCAGCTTTTGGTGGAATTACAGACCAGGTCACTGTAGATGGTAAATTGTATGAGCTACCTTTCAGAAGTGACTTCTGGTTATTGTTCTACAACAAAGACATTTTCGATCGTGCAGGTGTACCTTATCCATCAAACGATATGACTTTCGAAGAATATGATGAGTTGGCAAGAAAAGTAACAGATACCACATTTGGTTCCGAGGTATATGGTGCGCACTACCATACCTGGAGAAGTGCCGTTCAGTTATTTGGTGTACTTGATGGTGAACATTCTATTCTTAGCTCAGATTATTCTTTCTTTGAGCCTTATTATGAGCTAGTACTGAACCAGATGAAAGATGGCGTAGCAATGTCTTATACCGACATTAGTACAGAAGGTCTTCATTATTCTGCAGCATTTTCCAATGGAAATGTAGCTATGTTGAATATGGGCTCATGGTATATTGCTACTTTAATGAGTAGTCTTAAATCAGGTGATTATGACAGTGAATTATGTGGTAACTGGGGTCTTGCAAAATATCCTCATGCTGAAGGCGTTGAGCCAGGTTCTACTCTTGGAACAATAACTGGTCTTTCAGTAACAAGTGTTTCGGCGAACAAGCAGGCAGCATTTGACTTTATTAACTGGGTAAGCGGTCCTGAGGGCGCTGCTGTCATGGCAGAGACAGGTAACTTCCCTGCTCTTTCAAATGAAAAAATAAATTCAATTATTGCTGGACTTGACGGTTTCCCACAGGATGGAACAAGTAAAGATGCTCTTGAAGTTTCAAATCTATATCTTGAGGTTCCATATGCTGAAGATGTTTCAGAAATAAATGCAATACTTGATACATATCACAAAATGATAATGAGTGGTGAGCTTTCAATTAAAGAAGGAATAGAAGCAATGAATAATGACGTTGCAGCATTAAAATAGTTGTTGTTAGGACAGATAGTTTTTAGGTAATTAGGCTGGTTCAAAACCAGTTTCGTCGGGTATGTCCCTTCAGCAAAGGTTAAGCCTACTGGAGGGACGCTCGATGAAGTTGCTATTGCAGGTGTTTATTGAGCTTTTTTGTGTTAGACAACTCTAAATGTTTAGTTTTATAAAGGGTTGATTTTTTCATAAAGCGACGTCCATGATTTGGGAGGAGAATCTCGGTATGGCATACAAAACCTCAAATAATACATACAACTCCGATACAACACAGATATCGGATGAAGTTCGTAAGCTTAGAAGAAGACGGAATCTGAAGAAAGAACTTGTAGCATACTCTTTTATTGCACCTAATTTCATTGGGTTTGCGGTATTTACTTTAGTACCCATAGTCTTTGCATTTTTCTTGGCTTTTATGAAATGGGATGGTAACAATCCAGTAGAGTTTGTGGGTTTGAGTAATTTTAAAGACCTTATATCTGACAAGTTTTTTATCGCATCGCTAAAAAACACAATTATCTACAGTATTGGAACGGTTCCTCTTACCTTAGCCACATCTTTGGGACTGGCAATACTATTGAATAAAGAGGTAAAGGGTCGTGCTTTTTTCAGAACACTTGGTTTTTTCCCATATGTCGCATCCTTGGTTGCAGTAACCGCTGTTTGGACAATGCTTTTTCACCCTTCAAGAGGACCGGTAAATTCTATTTTATATTATACCTTCAATATTGAAAAAGGAAATTTACCCAACTGGTTTACCGGCAATTTGATAATTATAATGTTCATATTGTTCAGTGTGTGGAGATTTATGGGATATTACATGGTCATTTACTTAGCGGGTTTACAGAATATACCCCGTGAGTTATATGAGGCGGGTAGAATTGACGGAGCAAATAGATGGCAGCAATTTCGTTATATAACAATTCCCGGTTTACAGCCAACTACATTTTTAGTTGTTGTTATGTTAACGATAAACTGCTTTAAAATATATGATATAGCTATAATGTTGGCAGGTGGTAGTACAGGAACATTGTCAACGTATTCTATGGTATTGGTATACTATATTTACCAGAATGCGTTCGTGTTTTGGAAATTAGGATATTCAAGTGCTGTTGCAATTGTTCTTTTTGTTCTGGTTCTTGGAGTGACTATTTTGCAGTTTAAATGGCAAGACAAGTTTGCGAATGATTAAACCAATAATCTAA
>JAAYPS010000187.1 GCA_012519655.1 Clostridiaceae bacterium
ACGCTCAGTAACGAGTTGAAGCAGATTGAAGTTGCACTTTATCTCGATAACATCGCAAAAAACAAAACTAAGATCGAAGAAATTGATACCCAGTTCAGGCAGGTAGAAAAGAATATACAAGAAGAAAAATATATATTACAAAATAAAATGCAGGAAAACCGAGAGAAGAATGAAAAACTTGACAGACTGAAAAAGACTCTGGAGAGTTTAAGATTTGAACTTGTTGAGATGGACAAGGGCATTGCTCAACTCAATAATGAAATAAAAATCGGTGAAGAGAAAATAAACCATATCGAATCCAGTAACCTTGCTTCAAATCAAAGCATAGATGAATTAAAAGCAAGAATAGCCATAATAGTAGGCGATATTGATAAAAGAAATAACAGACTTAATGCTTTGAGTCAAGACAGAAAAAAATACTCAGACTTTCTTAGTACAGCAGAAGAAAAATTATCAGAAATTCTATCCCGCCTTGATGAGAGCGAAAAGCGTATAGAGCTAATGAAACAGGAAGTAATGGACGAATTAGATATTTTATCTGAAAGCCGTACAAGGTTAAATAGTCTAAAAAATGAAAAACAAGCTTTTATTGAACGAGAAAGTAAGGTTGAGGATGAAGTCAAAAAGACTGTTCTGGAACGAGATAAGCAAAGCATGCTGCTTGAACAAGCACAGAATGGCTTACGAAAACAAAAGGAGACTCTTTTACTAAAAAAAGAAGAGTTAGCGCATATTGAACAGACTTTACAAAGCGGTAAGAAAGAATTGGAATTATTGCGTACAGAACAAAATAAATGTCTGTCAGAGCTTCAAGCCACTAAATCTCGCAATAAAGTTTTAAAGGATATGGAAAACAGCCTTGAAGGCTACAACCATAGTGTAAGAGCAATTTTAAGAGAATGCCGCCAAAATTCTGGTTTTGGACAAGGGATTTATGGGGCATTAGCGCAATTAATCGCTGTTCGAGAGAATTTTGAAACCGCTGTTGAGGTATCATTGGGCAGTACCCTGCAGAATATAGTTACGCAGGACGAGTATACAGCGAAAAAAGCCATTAATTACCTTAAGGAAAAGCATCTAGGTCGTGCTACATTTTTACCTATCACTTCTATCAAGCCTAGGGTGTTGGATACTAATACCCAAAAAAGGCTCAGTGATGAGAATGGGTATTTAGGTGTTGCATCGGATATGGTGCAGTGCGACCCCAAGTTTAAAGACATTATTCATAATATTTTGGGTAGAACTGTTATAGTTGAAGATCTGGATGTTGGTATTGCCATTTCAAGAAAGTTCGGTTTTAGTTTTAGAGTTGTAACTATTGAGGGCGAAGTTTTAAATCAAGGCGGTTCTATGACTGGTGGAAGTCAACCTTCAAAATCTTCAAGCCTTTTATCAAGAAACAGAATAATAAAAGAACTAGATGCAAAGTTATCTGTTCTGTCAAAACAATACCAAAAGCTTGAGAGAACTTGCATAGAAAAGGCTGAGGGCCTAAATGAGCTTGAAGAGCATATTAGCATTATTCAAAAAGAGCATCAGGATCTTGAACTTATAGTTATACGAGAGGAACAAAGGGTTCTTTCGATACAAGATACAATTGAAGAGTTAGGTTCTAAGCAGCAGATGTTATTGGCCGATAAGAATGAGTTGAGCAGGAATGTCCAAGCTCTGGAGGATGATATCCTTTTTGAAAGTAAAAAGCTTACTGAGATTGAGCAAAACATCGCTAGCCTTAAAGCCACTATTGAAGAACACCAATTGAAAAGCAAAGCTGAACAAGCTTCACGGGATGCCATTCATATGGATATTAATGATTATAAAGTCTCGGTAAATTCAGTACTTGAAAGCATGGAGCAAACCAGGGATTCAATTAGAAGCTTAAATGAAGAAAAGACTCTTTTGGAGAATAATATAGATAAACGCCTCCTGGATCAAGAAAAGAACAAAGAGCGTGTTGAAGTGTTGAAGGCTGAAATTGCTAGTCAAAAAGAAAAAATAAAGCAACAAAATGAATACAAATTAGGGAAAAACTTGAAACTAGAAGGTATAGCAGACGAAGTTGCTGCGCTCGAGGATGAAGTTTCTGGAATGCTTGAGGTAGTTTCATCCCATACCGATTCAATTAATATACTGCAAGATCAATACAATAAACTAGAAGTAAGAAAGGCGAAGTTAGAAACCGAACTTGAAGCAATACAAAACCGTTTGTGGGATGAGTATGAATTAACATATGGAAATGCGGAAGAATATAGGACAGAAATAAGTAATATACGGCAGACCCAAACAAGAATAAATGAGTTGAAAGCTGAAATACGAGAAATGGGTCATGTAAATGTATCTGCTATTGAGGACTATAGTAAAACAAATGAAAGATATAATTTTTTGTTTAAACAAAAAAATGACCTGGTTAAATCTAAAGAGAAGTTAAACCGGATTATTCAAGAAATGTTGGCAATAATGAAAAAACAGTTTCTCGAAGAATTCAAACGTATTAACAAAAACTTTAACGAAGTATTTCGAGAGTTATTTGAAGGTGGAAGGGCAGAAATTGTACTTGCTGATCCACAAAATGTTCTAGAGTGCGATATTGATATTATTGCTCAACCGCCTGGGAAGAAGTTTCAGAACATGCTACTCTTATCTGGTGGAGAGAGGGCAATGACGGCAATAGCATTATTATTTGCAATACTAAAGCTTCGTCCTGCTCCGTTCTGCATCTTGGATGAAATAGAAGCTTCTTTGGATGATGCAAATGTATATAAATTTGCTGACTACCTGAAAAAGTTTTCTGATACCACTCAGTTTATTATTATTACTCATCGAAAGGGTACTATGGAATCCTGTGATGCACTATATGGCGTTACTATGCAGGAATATGGTATATCATCGGTGGTATCATTAAAGCTTAGCGATGTAGATAAAGCAGTGTAAGATATTTCATTATTTATTTATCACAATACACATCAAGACATTCAATAGAAGGAGATTTGAAGATAATGGCTTTTTTTAGTAAGTTAAAAGACGGACTTAAAAAAACAAGGGAAAGTATTACCCATAGAGTTGATCGGCTTCTTGTTTCAATGGGCAAGATAGATGAGGAGTTGTTTGAAGAACTCGAGGAAATATTAATAACCTCAGATGTTGGAGTAGATACAACTTTAAAAATAATTGAGAACCTAAAACAAAAGGTTAAAGACACGAAAGCAAAAGATCCTGTTCAAGTAAAAGAAATGCTAAAAGATGAGATTTCTTCAATTCTTAGTTCGGGAGAGAATCAATTAAAGCTTAACACAAAGCCATCTGTGATTCTGGTAATTGGTGTAAATGGTGTTGGAAAGACAACATCAATTGGGAAAATGTGCAATGTACTCAAAAATCAAGGGAAGAAAGTATTAATGGCTGCTGGAGATACATTTAGAGCCGCAGCAATAGACCAGCTTGAAATATGGGCAAAAAGGGCAGAAGTAGATATTATTAAGCATTCTGAAGGTTCTGATCCATCTGCTGTTGTTTTTGATGCTATTGCAGCAGCTAAAGCAAGAGCCTTTGATGTAATTGTCTGTGATACTGCTGGACGTTTGCATACTAAGAAAAACCTTATGGAAGAACTGAAAAAAATCAATCGTATCATTAATAGAGAACTGCCAAATTCAGATGTTGAAACATTACTTGTACTAGATGCTACAACAGGGCAAAATGCAGTTTCACAAGCGAAGCATTTTACTGAAGCAGTTGGAGTGGACGGAATAGTACTAACAAAACTAGATGGAACAGCAAAGGGTGGCATAGTAGTATCGGTTAAATCAGAACTTAATATACCAGTGAAATTCATAGGCGTAGGCGAACAAATTGATGATCTTCAACCATTTAATCCTCAAGAATTTGTTGATGCTTTGTTCCAATAGCATAAAGTCGGGTAAAATTAATATAATTGTTAAATTTATATTGACATAACTTATGGATAAATATTTTTAAAAATGTTTGACATTTTTAAAAAAGTTGTATAGAATTGATAGAATTTATCGTGTAATTCAGAATATTAAGTACATTACAAACTCTTTTGCAGAGATTGGCATACTACTGATTAATACACTTAATTTACTTAATATAATTAGTTTTTTGAGTTTAACAACCGTTGATGAAATAGTAAAATTGATGGGCGAAAAGGAGGAAATAAAATGGCAATAATATATCCAGATGTATCCAGAACATTCAGTGAGTTTTTACTACTGCCAAATTTGACAACAAGAGATTGTACACCAACAAGTATTGATTTAACAACACCATTAGTTAAGTATTCATCGGGCAACAAGCCTGGCCTTAAGTTAAATATTCCAATTGTAAGTGCTATCATGCAATCAGTATCAAATGATACTCTTGCTATTGCCTTAGCAAGAACGGGCGGACTTTCTTTTATATATGGTTCTCAATCAATACAAACACAAGCTGATATGGTTAGAAAAGTTAAAAAGCATAAATCAGGTTTTGTTGTAAGTGATTCGAATGTATCAATAAATCATACGCTTAAAGATGTTATTGCAATGAAAGAAAAAACAGGGCATTCTACAATTGCTGTCACTCATGATGGTACAGCGTCTGGTAAGCTACTTGGAATTGTTACAGGTCGAGATTACCGATTAAGCCGAGATCCATTAGATAAGAAAGTATCTGAATTTATGACACCTTTCGAGGAGCTTAGGGTCGGCCAACTTGGTATAACATTAAGCGAAGCTAATGATATCATATGGGAGTATAAGTTAAATAGTCTTCCAATAATAGATAAGGAGCAAAGACTTCATTATCTTGTTTTTAGAAAGGACTATGACGATCATAAAGCTAATCCAGAACAACTACTTGATCCTCAAAAGAGACTTGTAGTTGGAGCGGGTATAAATACCAGGGATTATAAAGAAAGAGTGCCAGAATTAATAAACTCTGAAGTTGATGTACTATGTGTAGATTCTTCTGACGGGTTTACAGAATATCAAAGAGACACAATCAAATATATAAAAGAAAACCATGATATAAAAGTCGGTGGTGGAAATGTTGTAGACAAAGAAGGCTTTATGTATCTGGTTGAATCTGGTGCAGATTTTGTAAAGGTTGGAATTGGTGGAGGTTCTATATGTATTACCCGTGAACAGAAGGGAATAGGTCGAGGTCAGGCAAGCGCAGTTATAGAAGTGGCTAAAGCACGGGATGAGTATTATGAAAAAACCGGTATTTACATTCCAATCTGCTCTGACGGTGGTATAGTACATGATTATCATATAGTGCTTGCTTTAGCAATGGGTGCAGATTTTGTAATGATGGGACGTTATTTTGCAAGGTTTGACGAAAGCCCGAATAAGAAAGTAAAGCGCGGGAACAGCTATGTAAAAGAGTATTGGGGTGAAGGTTCAAATAGAGCAAGAAACTGGCAGAGGTATGATTTGGGTGAGAGCGCAAATCTGAAGTTTGAAGAAGGTGTTGACAGCTATGTACCCTACGCTGGTAAGCTAAAGGATAACTTAGATGTAACTTTATCGAAAATACGCTCCACAATGTCCAGTTGCGGTGCCAAATCAATAAAAGAACTTCAGGAAACTTCACGCATTACTGTAGTTTCTTCTACAAGTTTAATTGAAGGTGGGGCTCACGATGTCATTCTTAAGGAAAGTGAATACTAAAACATTTTGCTCCCCTGTAAAATAGAATGAGATTACTCATTTCTATGGATATAATAAATAGATAGCTCAAGCACTAGACCATTAAAAATTTAACATTATACGTAATAATAAAAGGGTTAGCTCGATAATATAAGTTTAAATTATCAAGCTAACCCTTTGCTTTTTTATACAAACCTCTTTCATGCATCAAATTATTATAAGCACAAAGGTTTAGAAGGTACAATGTGGATTTTAAATAATGCAGCCAAGGAAACATCAGAAAGTGTATCGCTTAGAAGGTACATATATATGAGGATTTTTATCCTTGATATTCATACTGATATGTTGTATAGATATTATCATTTTACGATGTTAAATACATAGGTAAAGCTGTACAACAAATATATCCAAAAATTATTATTAGAATATTTAGTTATGGATACGTAAATACTGAATTATGATATGTTAAGGAGGTTGTTTTATTGAATTCAAAAGTTATGTTTGCCAAACAATCTGAAAACAAAGAAGAAACACATACTGAGAAAATTGACAATATAAAAGAGCTGGGTACTGTTTCAGTTCAGGAAAAAGGCAGAAATATACACTGCCTGACCATAATAGGTCAGATTGAAGGACATATGGTGCTCCCACCGCAGAACAAAACAACAAAATATGAACATGTGATTCCGCAATTAGTAGCAATTGAAGATGATAATAAAATAGATGGATTGCTTCTCATACTTAATACCGTGGGAGGTGATGTAGAGGCAGGTCTTGCAATTGCAGAGATGATTGCATCCATGTCAAAACCTACAGTATCACTTGTGTTAGGTGGTGGACACAGTATCGGCGTACCAATGGCGGTTTCAACAAGGTATTCATTCATTGCGCCCTCTGCTACCATGACAATCCACCCTCTTCGCTTAAACGGTATGATAATTGGTGTTCCACAAACATTTGAATATTTTGACAGGATGCAGGAAAGAGTTGTTGATTTTGTTGCGAAAAACTCATCTATTTCAAAGGAGGATTTTCGTCAATTGATGCTAAAAACTGGGGAGTTAGCAAATGATGTAGGGACAGTTCTCTTTGGTCAAGAAGCTGTTGATAAAGGTATTATAGATGAAGTTGGCGGTCTTGCTTCGTCTTTGGAAAAACTAGATGGCTTTATTAGAGAAAGCAGAAACACTCAGGAAGGTGAGCCTGTACAATGATTTATTCAATAGTTCCATATCAGCAAATCTTATATAATGAAGAAAACAAGCAAGAACGAATGGAGATGAGTATTAACGGAGAACAAGTTATTCTTCTGAAAAATGATAATAACACATATACAATTGAAAGACTACTCTCAACTAATCCAAAGTCATATTTGATCCCTGAGCTTATGCCAGGAACAGTGATTATGACCATTACAGCAAAAAAGGAGACACCAGAAGTGACATGGGAGATATTGAACAAGGGATTTCATATAAACAAAAACTAAAATTTGCTTTAGCTGGTTTTCTTGCAGGCTTAGTAAACGGCTTACTTGGTTCTGGGGGTGGGATACTAATAGTTTTGTATCTAACAATAATAGCCAAAGAAGAAAGGAAGAAGGCACAAGCTACTGCCATAGCTATTATCCTCCCATTAACTATACTAAGCAGCGTCATTTATTTTAAGAGTGGATTTGTGGATTGGTCCTTGTTATGGAAGGTTTCTGTAGGAGGAGTTGCAGGAGCTATTCTAGGTGCTGTTCTATTAAACAAATTGAGACCTAAACTTATTAAGAAGTTATTTGGAGTTTTTCTCGTTATTGCAGGTATTAGAATGCTTCTGTGAGTTAGATTTAAATCCCGCGATAGCAATGTATATTGAATACGGTTTAAGTTTTTTAAAATAGAAGGAGAATTTATGCTTGAAATTATTATTGGTTTTATATCAGGGACAGTGAGTGGTATGGGTATGGGTGGTGGTACATTGCTAATACCAGCTTTAGTAATATTAATGGAGATTGAGCAAAAAACTGCACAAGGTATCAATTTGCTGTATTTTCTGCCTTCATCTATTTCAGCGTTAATTATACATATAAAGAATAAACATATTAAAACAAATTTACTTACTGTTTTAATAGGCGCAGGATTGTTAGGCGCATTTTTGGGTTCATTTTTAGCCGTTAAAATTTCTAACGATTTACTGAAAAGGATATTTGCTATTTTTTTAACCATCATGGGTATATATGAGATATTTTGTAAGGAAAAAACCCAAAAGGATGTTTAAAAGATATCTACTGCTAGTTTTAAAGAATATCCGAATAACTACTGGAATAATAAAGTTTGTCAAAATTTTAACACAGAAATGCTTGACTTTTAGTATTATAGTAATATAATAAAAACAATAACTTAGTGAAAAACTGAATAAAGCTGAATGATGATTAAAGGAGAGAGGCTGTAAAGCACACCGAAGGAGTAAATCTCTCAGGTAAAAAGACTTTAATCGGACGGACCTCTGGAGAGACCAGTATGGCGCCGAAGGGGCAAACCCATCAGGGTGTATCTCTCAGGCAAAAGGACAGAGTATATAAGGATTTTAGCACATTGCTGAAATCCCATATTCTTATATAATAATTTCAGTGGTCAAACAATTGGTTTGACTTATTTTTTTAGGAGGGGTAATTTTGGCAAAGATTATTGTGACTGATAAAATGGCACCGGAAGGAATAGAGTATCTTAAAAGTAAAGGCTTCGAAGTTGATACACCATTTGGTATTTCTCATGAAGAGTTGCTCGAAGTAATAGAGGAATATGACGCTATTATAGTTCGAAGCGCAACAAAGGTAAGAAAAGACGTTATTGAGCGCGCTAAGAAGTTAAAGGTAGCTGGTAGAGCAGGAAATGGTATTGATAATATCGACGTGGAAGAATGTACTAAGAGGGGTATAGCTGTTGTAAATACACCTGAAGGCAATATTATGGCAGCAGCCGAAATGGGCGTTGCAATGGCTTTTTCAATATTTAGAAATATTCCTCAAGCCCATTATGCAGCTAAGAATAAGGACTTTAGAAGAAATCAATTCATAGGTGAAGAATTAGATGGTAAAGTAGCTGGAATTATCGGTCTAGGAAGGATTGGATCCATTGTTGCAAAAAAACTCCTTGGAGTAGGAATGAAGGTTGTTGGATATGATCCTTATGCTTCTGATGATAAATTTGCACAGTTAAGAATTAGTCGTTGCGAATCCTTAGAGGATTTATTGAAAGTGTCAGATCTAATAACATTGCATATACCAAAAAGCCCTCAAAACACAGGTTTGATTGGAGAAAAAGAACTAAAAATATGCAAAAAGGGTGTCCGTATCGTAAATGTGGCCAGAGGCGGAATGATCGATGAGAAAGCCTTATATGACGCAATTGTTAGTGGACAAGTTGCAGCAGCAGCCCTTGATGTTCAGGAAGTAGAACCTAACTTTACCAAGAAACCTGAAGAACAGGATTACTGGAACCCACTACTTGATCTAGACAATGTTGTGTTTACTCCACACCTTGGGGCTTCCACAAAAGAGGCAAATTACAACGTTAGTATAGGTGTTGCAAAATTAGTTGAAGGTGTCTTAAATAACGAGCTTGTACCTGCTGTAAATATGCCATCTGTTTCGGGCGACTTAACTCAGTTAAAACCATATATTGATTTAGCTGAGAAATTGGCAAGCATATACTATCAATCAGAAAAAGACAGAGTGACAAAGATTGAAGTAATATACAGCGGTGATGTTGCTCAAATGGAGACCAGGCCAATAACACTTTCTGCGATAAAGGGATTCCTAAATAGCGTTGGAGATTACGATGTCAATTATATAAATGCAGAGCTAAAGCTTAAAGAACTTGGAGTCAAATTGACAGAAAGTAAGAGCTCACATCTTGAAAAGTATGCTAACCTTATTACAGTTAAGTTTACAACAGCCAATAAATCACAATCTGTATCAGGAACTGTATTTGCACAAGATGTGATTAGAATAGTTGACTTCTTCGGTTATAAGCTGGATTTTGAGCCCACACCACATGTAATTGCTCTTCAAAACATTGACGTTCCTGGTATTATCGGTAAAGTTGGAACATTGTTGGGTATGAATGGTATCAATATTGCTGCAATGCAATGGAGCCGCAACAGAAGGGGCGAGAAAGCAGTATCCTTCGTAAGTGTGGACGCAGATATTTCAAATAACATACTTGAAGAATTGTTAAAAATAGAAGGAATTTTAAAAGCATCAAGACTACACCTATAACTTAATTGTACTATTATCGACATACGAGGATATATATGTGTATAACTATAGTTAAATTTAGTATATAAGGTTAGATAATGTTAATGTAAAGGCGGCTTCGGTCGCCTTTTAATTTTTTATAGTGTATATATGTTGATGATATGGTAAGTTAATTGACCAAACAGGTTTATATGGTATATTATCTTATTAAGCTTAGAAACGTACATTCGATAGTTTTTATAAATAGGTTTTAGTTTTGGAGGACACTATATGCCGATTAAAGTAGGATGTATATCCCTTGGATGTTCAAAAAATCTTATTGATAGTGAAATTATGCTTGGAATGCTAGATAGAAACGAGTATGAAATTACTACTGATTTACAAAATGCCGATGTTATTATTGTTAATACCTGCGCATTTATAGGTGATGCCAAAGAAGAGGCTGTTGATGCCATATTAAACACAGCTTTGTATAAAGAATCTGGGAAATTAAAAACTCTTATAGTTGCTGGTTGTTTAGCACAAAGGTATAAAGAAGAAATAATAAAGGAAATACCTGAAGTTGATGTAGTTATTGGAACAGGAAGTATTTCAGAGATAGAAAATGCAATTTCTGAACATGTTGCCGGGAAAAAGCAAAGACTATATATTAATGATCCAACAGATATTGATTATCTTGACAATTCGAGGATGCTGTCTCAGACAGGCGCAACGCAGTATTTAAAAATTGGCGAAGGCTGTAGTAATTTCTGCACGTACTGTATAATTCCATCTTTGCGAGGCCCTTTCAGAAGTAGAACAATGGAAAGTATTGTTGATGAAGCGAAAAAGTTGGTGGGTGCAGGGGCGCGGGAAATTATTATTATTGCGCAAGATGTAAGTAAATATGGAGTTGACAGGTACTCAGATTGTAAGTTGGTTGAACTAATTAGGAGATTGTCGGATATTGAAGATTTAAAGTGGATCAGACTGTTGTATTGCTATCCAGAAGGGATTACTGATGAGCTTATTGACGAGTTTAAGAATAATCCTAAACTTATAAAGTACCTTGATATCCCCATCCAACATGCATCGGATAGCATTCTAAAAGCAATGGGGCGTAAAACAAATAGGAATAATCTTGAGACACTTATTTCAAAATTGCGTCGTGAAGTACCGGATATTATACTAAGAACAACTCTAATAACTGGATTTCCGGGGGAGACTCAAGAAGATTTCGAAATACTTAAAGAATTTATCAAAGATAATAAATTTGATAGATTGGGTGTTTTCGCATATTCTCAAGAAGAAGGTACGCCAGCAGCAAGAATGAAAAACCAGATTGAGGAATCTGTGAAACAACAGCGTAAAGACGAAATCTTGTTATTGCAAAATGAGATTGTTGAACCACTTGTAGAAAATAGGTTGAATAAAACGTACGAGGTGGTAGTTGAAGGGGTAGCCGATGACGGTATTTTTTACTATGGTCGTTCATATGGTGAATCCCCAGAAATTGATCCTGCGATCTATTTCACATCAAAAGAACCACTAGAGTTTGGAACCTTTGTAAAAGTAAAAATATTAAATATTGAAAAATTAGATCTTATCGGAGATGTTATAATTTAATCATGTTTATACAAACTATTATTAAGAGGTGTTTATATGAATCTGCCCAATAAACTAACTATTTTTAGGATAATACTTATACCGGTTTTCTTACTTATGTTACTGCCTGTTTATAGTGATATAACAATATTACCGATACCTACCGAAGTGGGCAGAAGGATTGCAGCATTTGTATTTTTAGTTGCATCTCTTACTGACTTTTTGGATGGCGTTATTGCCAGAAAGAACAATTGTGTTACTACTTTTGGAAAGTTCCTTGATCCCATTGCGGACAAGCTACTAGTTACATCTGCTTTAATGGCTCTTATCCAATTAGGCGATATTTCTGCTTGGCCTGCAATTATTATTATAGCCAGGGAGTTTATCGTTACAGGAATTCGTATCATTGCAAGTCAAGATGGTGTAGTAATAGCCGCAAGCTCTTTGGGGAAAGTGAAGACTTTTGTACAAATGTTTGCAATTTTCTTTATTTTGACTCGAAATTATCCCATATCTTTATTTACTAGCTTACCAGTAGGTAAATATCTGTTGTGGATTGCAGTTATTTTTACTATTTATTCAGGATATGATTATTTAAAATCAAACTGGGCAAAGATTATTAAGTAATAATCGAAATTTGGCATTTGAATAAGTAGCAGAGATTTCAATCGTTAATCTTGAACTCTGCTATTTTTATGTTTGTTTGGTTTGCGATGTTATATGCTGTAAGCTAATAAAGTATCGCATTTCAGAGATTAATAGTTTGAGTTAAAAATATTATTGCATTTCAATGGAAAATAGTATATACTCTTTATCAACAGGGAATATTATCTGGTAATAAAACATACATATACTTGGAAGCGGGTGTTATCATTGAATAAAAGTTCCAGAGCCAAGAAAGATAGACATAAACGACTTTTAGAGAAAATTAAAGAAGATCCGTTTATGACAGATGAGGATATTGCAGAGTATTTTGAAGTCAGCGTGCCAACTGTACGTTTGGACAGGTTGGAGCTCGGTATTCCAGAACTTCGTGAAAGAATTAAGGAAGTGGCTTCATCAAATCACCAAAAAGTTAGAGCTTTGCATGTAGATGAAATTATTGGTGAAATAGTAGAAATAAATCTTGGTGAAAGTGGTATGTCAATTTTGGATACAACTGATCAAATGGTGTTTTCTCAATCCAAAATTGTAAGAGGTCATTATATTTATTCAATGGCTGAATCATTGGCAATTTCGGTTATTGATGCAGAAGTAGCATTGGTAGGAGTTGCTAATATCAAATACAAGATTCCGGTTTATGCAGGCTCAAAATTAGTTGCAAAAGCAGCTGTTAAGAAAAAAAGACAAAGAAGCTTTATTGTATGGGTGTTTATTTACCATAAGCAAAAAGAAGTTTTTAGAGGTAAATTCATACTTGTATCTATTGAACATAAGCAGTTAGAAAGTTAAGGAATTTTGCAAATATGGAGGTATATCACTAATGACAGATCTTGGAGTGGGCATCCTTGGAACAGGCAGGTTTCTTCCAGATAAATTACTTACAAATCACGATCTAGAAAAAATGGTTGACACAACGGATGAATGGATCGTAAGAAGAACAGGCATGCAAGTTAGGCATATTCTTGATGAAGATACACCGTCGTATAAAATGGGCGCTGAGGCCTCAAAGCTGGCCATTAAAAATGCTGGGCTTACGTCCGCCGACATTGATTTGATAATTGTATCTACTGAAACACCGGATTATCTTACTCCTTCTATGGCATGTTTAATCCAGAGAGATATAAAGGCTGAAAATGCAGCGGCTTTTGATGTAAATGGTGCTTGTACAGGTTTTATATATGCATTAACCATAGCAGAACAGTTCATACTAACAGGGTATTATGAAAATATCCTTGTTGTATCAAATGAAGGTTTAAGTCGCATAGTAGACTGGGAAAACAGAAATAGTTGTGTATTATTTGGTGATGCTGCAGGCGCTGTTGTTTTAGGAAAAGTGGACAAAAAGCATGGAATAAAAGAAAGCTACCTTGCAGCCTTTGGTAACCTGGCTCATAATATAACAATTCCGTGTTGTTTCATTTCAGAAGAAGACAAAGAGAAAAGAAGAGCTGGTCATGAACGCGTTTTTTGGCAAGATGGTAGTGAAGTATTCACATTTGCAATCAGGTCAATGGTGGATTCTGTGAAAACTGTAGTTAAAAAGGCCGGTATGAAAATCCAAGACGTTGATCTTATAGTACCTCATCAAGCAAATCTTAGAATAATAAATGGTGCTGCCAAAAGGTTGGGTCTTGGTGAAGAGAAATTTTCAATCATATTACAAGAAACGGGTAATATCTCTTCTGCGTCAGTTCCAGTTGCTTTAGATATGGAATGTGAAGCAGGAAGAATAAATAAGGGTGACACAATAGTACTTGTAGCCTTTGGTGGCGGTCTGTCTTGTGGTGCTATACTTATGAATTGGTGAAAATAGTGTAGGAGGTATTATATGGGTAAAATTGCCTTTATTTTTCCTGGACAGGGAGCTCAATATGTAGGGATGGCTCAAGATATATGCCAACAGTATCCTGAATCAGCAGATGTGTTTAAAAACGCATCCCAAGCGCTTGACATTGATATGGAACATATGGTGTTTAATGGAGATGAGGATACATTAAAAATTACTGAAAATACTCAACCTGCTATTGTAACTGCAAGTATTGCATGTCTACAACCACTTATTAGAAGAGGGATAAAAGCCGATTTTACTGCAGGGCTAAGCCTTGGGGAATATGCTGCTCATGTATACGCTGGAACATTCTCTTTTTCTGATGCTGTAAGGCTTTTGAAAAAACGTGGAGCATTCATGCAGGAAGCTGTACCAGTTGGAGAAGGGGCAATGGTGGCAATATTAGGACTTACCAGAGAACAGGTTCTTAATGCATGTGCGGCAGCAAAGGATGCGGGTGTTGTTGAACCAGCAAACTTTAATTGTCCAGGGCAAATTGTATTATCTGGCCAGGTAAAGGCAGTCGAAAAGGCTAGTTCCATTGCTATAGAATTAGGTGCTAAAAGAGCCGTACCATTAGCTGTAAGCGCACCATTTCATTGCAGCCTCTTGGTTTCGGCAGGTGAAAAGTTAAAGGTGGAGTTGGATAAGGTTGAGATACAAGACATGGAGGTTCCTGTTCTTGCAAATGTTACAGGTGAAGTGGTTCCCTGTATTGGTCAAGTAAAAGATTCATTGTTTAGACAAGTATCAAATCCAGTTTTGTGGGAGGATTGCGTAAAAACAATGATAGGAAAAGGCGTTGATACCTTTATTGAAATTGGACCTGGAAAAACTCTTAGCGGTTTTATAAGGAAAACTGATAGAAGTGTGAAAACTTTAAATATAGAAGATTTGGCGTCACTGGAAAATACATTAAATGAGTTAACATAGTGTGTTCTATATATTGGGCATTTTGCAATGTGATATATTTTCAGTGTTATTGTAAAATACGTCGTGGTTATCTATGAAAGTCGTGACACCATATAGCACAGCTGAATTTCTAAGGTTACATCGCAAAAGCCTTATATACTAAATAAGGGGTGATATGAAAAGTGGATTTTACAGGAAAAACAGTTGTTGTCACTGGGTCAAGCCGGGGGCTTGGAAAAGAGATTGCAGAAAAGTATGCGCAATTAGATGCTAATGTTGTTATTAATGGTACTTCAAAGACTATTTTTGATACTGAGCAAGAATTTATTGAAAAAGGGTATCGTGTTAAGGCTTATGAAGGTGATATAAGCAATGAAGAGCACGCAAAAGCCATTATTGACTTTGCTGTGAAAAGTTTTGGCACTGTTGATGTACTTGTTAATAATGCAGGAATCATAAGGGACAAACTTTTAGTGAGAATGAATAATGAAGATTGGGATAGTGTTTTAGATATTAATCTAAAGAGCGTATTTTTATGTACAAGAGCTGTAGCAAAACTCATGATGAAAAAAAGAGCAGGCACTATAATTAATATTACATCCATAGTAGGTGTGACTGGCAATGCAGGTCAAGCTAATTACGCGGCTTCAAAATCAGGAATGATTGGCTTTACAAAGTCTGTTGCAAAAGAATTAGGTTCATGGGGGATAACTTGTAATGCAGTTGCTCCAGGTTTTATAGAAACTGATATGTCAAACCAGTTGTCAGAAGATATTAAGGAAAAGTATATTACTGCAATTCCATTAAGGAGGGCAGGGACTCCTTCCGAAGTGGCTAATGTGGTTTGTTTCCTATCCTCTGATATGGCGAAATATATTACAGGACAGGTAATTCATATTGACGGTGGATTGGTAATGTAATATTATCTTTAATGAAAGCAATAATAAATATATTATTATACGATTCTTGTCTGGAAGGGGGTGAGAAGTATGGCATTTGATAAGGTGAAGGAAATAGTTGTAGAACAACTTGGCGTTGAAGAAAACGAAGTGACAATGGAGGCTTCCTTTATTGAAGATTTAGGAGCCGACTCACTTGACATTGTGGAGTTAATTATGGCTTTGGAAGAGGAATTTGATTTGGAAATACCAGACAAGGAAGCTGAAAAAATTGCGACGGTTGGAGATGCTGTAGAATATATTAAAGCGCATTCCTAGCTACGATTAATAAGAAAAGTCCCGCAATAGTGGGGCTTTTTTTATTAACAATATTATTTAGAGGTGTTTGTGATAAATTCTCACAAATGCTGATTGAACAATAAGAAGTTTTCGAGTGGATCAAACTCTTTTATATACGTTAAAATAGATTGTTTCATTGCTTAATGAGGGTTAAGGAGGTTATCAGATGAAAAGGCGAGTAGTTATAACAGGAACGGGCGTAATCCATGCTCTTGGAAAAGATACAGAGACATTTTGGAGTGCGATAAAACAAGGAAAAAACGGAATAACAAGTGTTACTAAATTCGATACGAGTAGAATAGACACAAAAGTGGCTTCGGAAGTTACTGATTTTGATCCTACATTGTATATGGATAAAAAGGAATCAAGACGTATGGACGAGTTTACTCAGTATGCAATAGCCGCTTCCTTATTAGCGATAGATGAATCGGGTTTAGATATATCTAAAGAAGATCCTTTTAGGGTTGGTGTGTTGGTAGGCTCGGGAATAGGTGGAATACAAACTTTGGAAGAACAAAAGCAAACTCTCTTAGAGAAAGGTCCTTCGCGTGTAAGTCCATTTTTTATCCCAATGATGATATCAAATATGGCTTCAGGACAGATTGCTATCAGATTTGGTCTTTGTGGTTTTAATGAAAGTGTGACAACAGCATGTGCAACCGCTAACCATGCAATAGGAGATGCATTTCATGCAATTAGGAATAATGTAGCGGATGTAATGATTACAGGTGGCGCAGAGGCTGCACTTACAGAACTTTCGTTTGCGGGATTTACTCAATCCAGGGCTATGTCAACAGATCCTAACCCTGAAACAGCTTGCAGACCATTTGATAAAAACCGTGATGGGTTTATTATGGGCGAAGGAGCAGGTATACTTGTTATTGAGGAGCTCCAACATGCTCTAGATAGAGGGGCAAACATTTTAGCAGAAATAGTGGGCTATGGAGCAACTTGTGATGCATATCATATCACTGCGCCACGGCCTGACGGATTAGGTGGTATAAAAGCTATGCAGTTTGCTATTAAAGATGCTGAAATACAATTTGAAGACATTGACTATATTAATGCTCATGGAACTTCCACACCATTGAATGATGCATTTGAAACCAAAGTCATAAAGGATACTTTTGGTGAGCATGCTTATAAGCTTGCTGTAAGTTCTACAAAGTCAATGACAGGACATCTTTTAGGTGCTGCAGGTGGTATTGAAGCAATTATTACTACAATGGCGTTAATAGAAGGCTTTATCCCGCCGACAATACATTTAGAAAATCCTGATGAAGAATGTGATTTGGATTATGTACCGAATGTAGGCAGAGATAGTAATATAAAATATGCTATTTCAAATGCTTTAGGATTTGGTGGGCATAATGCAGTTTTAGTACTGAAAAAATATGGGTAATATTAAAGTAGCAGCGTTTCCCTTTAGCACCCTTTAGTCTGCTGAAGGGAAACGGTGATTATTAAAAAAAGGAGGTAATTTATTTGACAAACAAAGATTTAGAAAATATTAAACTACTTGAGAGCTGTATAGGCTATACTTATAAAGATAAGAGCTATGCATTGCAGGCTATTATACATAGCTCATATGCTTATGAACATCGTAGTGAAGGATTAAGTAGTAATGAGAGGTTGGAGTTTTTAGGTGATTCAGTCCTAAACTTTGTCATTACTGACAAACTGTTTAAAGAAGTTTCGGATATGCCTGAAGGAGAGATGTCTAGATTGCGAGCTTCAGTTGTATCCGAGGCATCTTTATCTAAGAGTGCAAGAAAAATAAATTTGGGGCAGGTCCTGCTTCTTGGCAAGGGCGAAGAAACAATGGGTGGCAGGAATCGTTCTTCACTTCTTGCCGATGCAATGGAAGCCATAATTGGTAGTATATACCTTGACAATGGCTTAAGCGCAGCTGAGGGTTTCATCACAGCTTTTCTGAAGGATAATTACGAAAAAGCCATTCAAGGTAAGCTTTTTAAAGATCATAAGACAAGACTACAAGAAGTTGTTCAAAGGCGAAGTAACTTCAACATCAAGTATAATGTTATTGATGAAGAAGGACCTGATCATGATAAGGTGTTCACTGTTGCAGTTTATATAAACGGAGAACGAATGGGCGTTGGTAGCGGCAAGACTAAAAAAGAAGCCGAGCAGAAAGCAGCAGGGGATGCTTTGCATACTATATCTTCACAGGATACGGACTTATGAAACATATAAACATTCCAATATTCATTCCGCATGAGGGTTGTCCTAATGACTGTATATTTTGTAACCAAAGAAAAATAAGTGGCCATGTCAGAACACCTTCGGAAGCTGAAATGGTGAGTACAATTGAGGAACATTTGCAAACAGTTAATCCGGATGACCATTGTGAAATTGCTTTCTTTGGCGGCAGTTTTACAGGTCTTCCCGAACAACTTCAGAAACACTTTCTGAAAATTGTTCATCGTTATGTAATCGAAGGTAGGGTAAAGGGCATCAGATTATCCACCAGACCGGATTATATAAATACTGCTGAATTAAACCTATTAAAGCAATACTCTGTTAAGGTTATAGAATTGGGCATTCAAAGTCTTGATGAAGAAGTATTGAAGAAAAGCCTTAGAAATTATTCACCGCAGACAGCAATAGATGCCTGTCGCATGATAAAAGACAATGGCTTTTCTTTAGGTGTTCAAACAATGATTGGACTTCCGAAAGATACATTACAAAAGAGTATCGATACTGCCAAAAGGCTTATAGAGCTCGAACCTGAAATGGTTCGCATCTATCCTACATTGGTTATTAAAGACACTGAGCTTGCCCAACAGTATTTTAACAATAGGTATAAACCACTAACATTGGATGAAGCTGTTTTATGGTGCAGTCTATTGGTACCAATGTATGAAGAGGCGAATATACAGGTATTAAGAATAGGCCTACAAGACACCGTTGATTTACAGAAGGGAAATGAAGTTATTGCAGGCCCGGTACATCCTGCCTTTGGTGATCTTGTTTACTCTAAGATTTTATTGAATCACATTACTAATAAACTAGATAGTATGGATATAAGAGTAAAGAAAGTGACAATTCATGTCGCTCCCAGCCAGGTATCACTTGTAGTAGGTCAGCATCGACGGAATATTAACTTTCTAAAAGAGAAATATGGCTTTTCGCATATTAAGGTAAAAGCAGATCAGAAGTCTCAAAAATCTGTTCTGTTTGAGTTTCTGGATTAACCTTTTTGTTATTAGTCTTTCTCAAATGGAATGTGTACCAGGAACTATCGGGATAGTTAATTGATATCACCACAGGTTCAAATGAAATCAGTCCTTCGGGAACAGTAGCTTGGTTTGCATAAAGGAAAAATTCACCCTGTGGTAGAATAAAACGAGCGTTACCTGATTTATCGCTATGTGAGATAAATCTATCGGAGTAATCGGTTTTTATAAGGGTTAGTTGAACATCCGATACTGGGTTGTGGGTTTGTTCATCCTTTAGTTTAATGGTTAAAGAATGAACTGCACCCTCTTCTTTATCAAGGGTATGGACATTGTGTACAGTTTTATCAAGATAAACAGCTCTTGTGATATTATTTGATATTTCATTCCTAAATAAAACAAAAATCAATCCTACAGAAATAAGAAGTATTAGTGCTAGGCGTTTTGAATTACCCTCAATAAGCTTGGCAACGAATTGTACTTTTGTGAGATAGGCAATTGCTAGAAAAAGCAAACTTATTTGCAATATTTTCTTAAAAAACAATGAGCATGTTTCTTGAATAAATGGTTTTATCAGATGACTGTTAATGCCAAGTACATTAGATAAGGGATTTATTAATAAAGAATCATTAAATACAAATAGTAGTAAGCCAGTTAAACAAATGGCAATGCTATTTACTATTAATGCAATACGTAATTTTTTGCATGTTCTATTTGAAAATAGAATAATCAATAAACCAATAAAACATAGAACTGAGCTAAAAAAGCGATATATTGCATAGCCTTGCTTTAGTATATAGAGGTATTGATAAATAGAGTTTGAGTCTGGAACCAAATACGTGATAGCGAAGGGATGAATGCGTGAGATTTCAGGTATTTTGGTAGATATAGCATGGTTTTCAATTAAAGTCCCTGCATTTTGCGGAACAATATTTTCCTCAAAAGTAATATCTGACAATGTCATATCGCTTTGAGTTATAAAACGGATAAGACCATCAATCAAGGGCAGCATATTATTGTTAATTGTATTAGCACTCATATTTATCGTAGTATTATACGAAAGAATCTGTGGTGCATCCGAAAGGGAGTAGGACACATTTTTATTTGATAACACTTCATTATAAAAAGCAGAGTTTAGCAGAGTACCAGATAAAACCCAGTACATCGAAATGAAATATAAAATCACAATACATAAAATGATTGATGCAAAGCGTTTTTGTCTATCAATAAATTCTGTCATGGATTCCCACCCGTTAAAATTGTATAATAAGATGCCTCTAAGATAAAATTCAGACACTTATATTATAACAGGGAACCCCCAATCAACACAAGGGGACGGTTCTTTTGTGTTAAATCGCACAAAAGAACCGTCCCTCTGTGTTATTTGTGTTATTTGTGTTCTTGTTTTGGTTACATTTCTGTATGATTACCACCGCTGGCATATACTATTGCTGCACCAAGTGCAGTTGCATATTCGGAATGTTCTGGAATGTGAAACTTTACAGAATGTATTTTAGTTAAGCCGTCGAAAATCTTCCGGGACTGTGGAACTTTTGTAAGGTTCCCTGTTAGAACAATGTCATCAGTGCCGTCTATTCGCGCTGCGAAAACCGACAAAACACCAATAGTCTGAAACACTAAATTGATAATTCCGAGAGCAACATCTGTTTTTGTTGCCAGGTCGCTAATCTTACCGAAGTTAGAAGCTGTCGAATCGGCAGGGAGTCCAACTATTTCATCGTTAGTAATATCATTAATAAATAAATCAACATTTGATAGATCTCCGTCTTGTGCCATGCCAATGAGATCTTCAAATTCGCGCACATTAAGTATTTTATTAGATAGCCCTAGTAAAGTACCACCGCCAACACCACTTCCTCCTAGGTGTCTTGCCTTCCCTTCTTCAGCTTTTACAAATGCTGTGCCCGTTCCCATACTTACAATAACTGCATTGGAAAGATTTGAAAGGAAAAGACCACCCATGCCCGTGGCAAGGAATTCTTGTGTTTTGCCGGTTGGTAGGCCAAAAATGCGTTTTTTTACGTATGATGAGCCTACGCCTGTTACCATAACATAAGAAATATCCGATAATTGCAATTTGTTTTCATTAAGAAATTTACCAAATGCTCCATATAATGATGAAATCGGGTCAGTGGCTCGTACAAGCATTGGGTTTATTACTTCATTGTTTAAAAAACCAGTTATTTTTGTTGTAGTGCCACCAATATCAATACCAAGAATCATTGTGTTTACACTCCTTTTATCTGTTAGCTTATAAGTAAAACTTATATAATCAAACACTACTTCATATTGAACTGTTTAGTTTATCTTGTGTGTAGTGGGGTGATTAACTCACATTATAATAGAAAACTATACATTGTATATTATGATATTTTTCGATAATTAATTGCGTATTTTACGGACTGCAAGCACGATTGGAATACACAACAAAATAGAGGCAACAATCTCTGCAATATAATTAGGGACAGCAGACAAAAAAATGTATGCAGGGGAAGTTGTTTCGGGTAATCCGAGTAAAGTTATTAATGCACTGATATATTTTTTAGCATAGATAATGTAAATGGTACCTAGAACCCCCAAAGTGTTGGTTGTTGTAGCCAAAACAGCTGATGTGCCAATTGATATTGCATCACGTTTTTTGCCCATAACTTTGCTTAGCCAATAGTAAACATAATAAGCAACTATACCGATAAGAATTCTTGGTAAAACTGAAACCAACGGGTTACGAAAAGCAAAGGCTGTTGGCATCGGTGATGTAAAGGCAGTATAAAAGCTTGAAAGACCGAAGACAAGACCAATAAATGCCCCAGCCGCAGGCCCTTCTAGTATAGCGCCAATTATTACAGGTATGTGCATAAGAGTCACTTGAATGGATAGACCTGGGATCATAATAAAGCCTAACGTTGTAAAATTTAGAACAATTGACAGTGCGGACAGGATACCAGTAACGGCAATCTTCCTGACGTTGAATTTTGATTTAACATTCTCACTATTCATTTGAATCCTCCGTTCTCATTCCAAAATGGATATAAGTCGAAATTAGAATGATACATAATAAATTTTGTCCAGTTTCTAATAAGAATACCGGCATTTTTATAATAGTACCATTATCTGCTTTTTATTTCAATAATTAATTAAGGCTTTTGCGATGTAACCTTAACAAATATTTGTTGTAAAAAATGTGGTGAAAAACTCGAATGCGTACCATAATATATTGTATAGTTGTATGCGAAAATGTAACATCGCAAAATGCTCATTACATATGGATATATATAACAAGAGCAAGCCTTTTAATAAATATAGAGGTAGTTAGCATGAAGGACTCCTTTAGTTTGATTTTACCAGTTTCGTTATGTATAATTATACTGATAATTGACAAGTAATTATAGTAAGCATAGAAATCTGATAAGAGTATTAGAGACCACAGAAATGAAGCTATCCCACATTATTACTTTTGAAAGGTAAGGGCTTATGAAACAAATACATATTAACAGGATTATACAGTGCGTTGAAAAACTTTGCATGGATTCAAATTATTATCTTAACTGTGATATTTACAACGCAATAGAAGCATCTATTAAAGACGAAACATCTGAAAATGGTAGAATGGTATTAGATATATTATTAAAAAATGCGGATATTGCAAAAAAAGAAAAGATTGCTATTTGCCAGGATACAGGTATGGTTGTTGTGTTTTTACAAGTGGGACAGGACGTACATATCATTGGCGGAAGCTTAAATGAAGCTATAAATGAAGGAGTTCGACGAGGATACAAAAAAGGATATTTAAGATCATCGGTGGTAAAGCACCCACTTAACCGTGTGAACACCGGCGATAACACACCAGCTATAATATACACTGAAATTGTAGGCGGAGATAAAATTAAAATAGAAATTGCTCCTAAAGGGTTTGGAAGCGAAAATATGAGTGCACTGGCGATGCTAAAGCCATCTGATGGTGTGGAAGGTGTTAAAGAATTTATTATTAAAACAGTTAGCCAGGCTGGAGCTAACCCATGTCCGCCTATTATTGTAGGAGTTGGAATAGGTGGAACGATGGATAAAGCAGCCGTTCTTGCTAAAAAAGCCCTACTTAGACCAATTGGAACGAAATCATGTGATGAGTATATTGCTCAACTTGAATTCGAGGTTTTGGAACAGCTAAATAAGTTGGGTATCGGTCCTGCAGGTCTTGGTGGTAAAACCACTGCCCTTTGTGTGAATATTGAATTCTATCCCACGCATATAGCGGGTCTACCTGTTGCAGTAAACATTGGATGCCATGCAACAAGGCATGCTTGCGCCATTATTGAATAAATGTAATCATTTAGATATTACTCGTCTACAGATATAAGAATGTCAATACTTGTGATATAACGCCATAATAACTGGTGTAACCATATTACTATTGAATAAAAAGGGTAGAGCTAGCCGTACTGAATAAAACGGAAAACCGTATAATTATATCACCATTTTATGAAAGGAATGTCAGAATGGAAGAAAAAGGGACACTTTATCTTGTGTCCACACCGATAGGTAACCTTGAAGATATAACCTTTAGGGCGATAAAGACACTGCAAGAAGTGGATTTGATTGCCGCTGAGGATACAAGGCATTCACTTAAGTTATTGAATCATTATGAAATAAAGAAACCGCTCATAAGTTATTTCGAGCACAACAAAATACAACGTGGTGTAGAACTTATTAATCGTTTGTTAAGTGGCGAGAGTGTTGCCCTTATTACCGACGCGGGAACTCCAGGTATTTCAGATCCAGGAGAGCAAATGGTAAAATTGGCTATAGAAGAAAACATAAATGTTACTATGATACCGGGTTGTACTGCGTCCATCATGGCTTTGGTATTATCAGGCCTTCCGTGTAAAACATTTTGTTTTGAAGGCTTTTTATCTCATAGTAAAAGAGAGAGAAGGGCTCAATTAGAGAGGATTTGTTACGAAGAGAGAACAATAATTTTCTACGTATCACCACACAATTGTTTAGATATATTAAATGAAATGAAGAACATCTTAGGAGACAGGAAGGTTGCTCTATGCAGAGAGCTTACTAAGAAATTTGAAGAAATAATAAGGGGTCAATTAACTGAAATAATTGAACAATTAAAATTACGTGAAAAAATCAAAGGTGAAATAGTACTTGTTATTGAAGGTAGTACAAATACTAATAATAATGAAGATAAGCAATGGCATTCATTAAGCATAGAAGAGCATATGGAACATTATCTTAGTCAGAATATAGAGAGAAAAGAAGCCATGAAAATGGTTGCAAAAGACAGGGGACTAACAAAAAGAGAAGTGTATTCAATGTATATGAAAAAAACATAAAATCCGACTAAGTCGGATTTCATGTTTATAGTGTAAAAAAAGATTATTCTTTACTCAATTCCTACTTATACATTTTTTAAACCGTCAAGACAAGTTGGACAAATATTTTTGCCTTTAAATACAGTTATGTCTTTTGCATTATCGCAAAAAATGCAAGCAGGTTCATACTTCTTTAGAATGATTGACTCTTCATCAACATAAATCTCTAGTGCATCTTTCTCTGCGATGTCAAGAGTTCTTCTTAACTCGATGGGCAATACAACCCTTCCAAGCTCGTCAACCTTTCTAACTATGCCTGTAGACTTCATTATAGTTCCACCCCCCTGAATATAAATTAGTCATTGTTCGACATATTTCTGATTCTTATAGTACCATAAATACCAATAAACGTCAATGACTTTGCATGTTCCATTACCTACTAACTACTAACGAATTTCAACTTTTCTAATATTATAGCTTGTCCTGTTTTAGGTTATTAAGAAAATGATTAGATGTAGTATTTAGTATATATTTAACCTAATTATGTATTTTAAAACATAAAATTATAAAAAAAATAATATTTACTGGACATGTTTCATATACTTTAGAAAATGAAAATACAGGTGCTTTTTATGCTTAATTATATTTGGGTTGTAATGATTCTTTTAGGTGTTTTTTGGGGATTAGCAACAGGAAGGCTTGAAAATGTAACCGAAGCAGTAATATCTAGCTCGGAAGAGGGTGTGCAACTTGCCTTCGTTCTACTCGGGGTTATGTGTCTATGGTCAGGTCTTATGCAGGTTGCTCAGAAAAGCGGTTTAATAAAAAGTATTACAAAGTTAACAAAGGATTTTTTTGCAGGGTTATTCAATGTTCCAGATAACCATCCCGCAATTGGAGCTATTGTTTTGTCATTTGCATCGAATTTTTTTGGGCTTGGAAATGCGGCTACACCACTTGGAATAAAAGCAATGGAATCTCTTCAGACATTAAATGACAAAAAGGATACAGCATCTAACGACATGATCCTTTTTATGGTAATAAATGCGTCGTGTATTCAATTCATACCGACAAATGTCATAGCATTAAGAGATGCGGCAGGTTCCTTAGATGCAACAGGTATATTACCACATGTGTGGATTTCTTCATTTATTTCAACAGCAACAGCAATTATATTTAATTTTATTTTTAGAAACATTGCTAAAAAGCGAGGTATTAAATGACTTATATTATGAATTGGCTTTCAAAAGCAGCTATACCAGGGCTTATAGCCATAATACTGATTTTTGGGGTTGTCAAGAAAACACCTGTATTTGATACCTTTATTGAAGGAGCAAAGGAAGGTCTTTATACTACGATTAAAATCCTACCAGTCATAGTAGGCATTATGCTAGGAATAAATGTACTAAATGCATCAGGAGCTCTTGACATGATAGTTTCATTATTAAAACCAATTGCGAGTTTATTTGGAATTCCCGAACAAGTTCTTCCCATGGCCATTTTAAGACCTATATCTGGTAGTGCTTCCCTGGGTCTTCTGAGTAGACAACTAAAGGAATATGGACCGGACACTCAAATAGGAAGAATATTATCTGTTATGATGGGGTCAACAGAAACAATTTTCTATACAATTACAGTTTATTATGGTGCTGTTGGGGTTAAAAAAACGAGATATACTCTTTGGGTCTCACTAATCGCCGGTCTTGCTGGTTTTATTTCTGCAATTCTTGTTTGTCGCATTCTTTGAGGTTGCATCGCATAAGCCTTAAATAGTTTTTCTTGCAATTTGTAATAAGTTCATGGATAATATAATTACTAAATTCAAATATCTGGATTCAAAAAAGTATATAGATTATTGTTTATTTATAGAGGTTGTTATGAGTAAAAAAATAAAAATTCTTATAGTAGATGATGACACCAATATTTGTGAGCTACTAAAATTGTATCTTGACAAAGAGGGTTTTGAGAATACCGCTGTGCATGATGGAAAACAAGCGCTTGAAGCTTTTCGGAATTTTACACCCAACCTCGTTGTATTGGACATTATGTTACCTGGCATGGATGGATGGCAAGTTTGCAGAGAAATCCGTAAGTTTAGCAGTATACCTATTATTATGCTTTCAGCGAGGGATGAAACATTTGACAAAGTTCTTGGACTCGAACTAGGTGCAGACGATTATGTTTCGAAACCTTTTGAGCCTAAAGAGCTTATTGCTAGGATTAAAGCTGTATTAAGACGATATGAGCGAAGGGATACAGATCAAGAACAGCTAATATTTCCAGGGTTGGTTGTGAATAAATCAAATTATACTATTCGTGTTCAAGGTAAAGAAATGGAAATACCACCTAAGGAGTTGGAGTTACTTTATTTTTTGGCATCAAATCCAAATAAGGTTTTTACTAGAGAGCAATTATTAGAAAATGTGTGGGGGTTTGATTTTTACGGTGACACGAGAACAGTTGATGTACATGTAAAGCGTCTTAGAGAGAAACTTGATCCATCAGATCCGCATTGGCAGTTAAAAACCGTTTGGGGTGTGGGCTATAAGTTTGAGGTGAAATAATGTCACACTCTGTATTTCATAAAATTATGGCCATATTTATTATGGCACTGTTGCTATGTTTTACTCTAACAGCAATTTTTTTTCATATTTCGATTAGCAACTACGTTGTTGAACAGCGTACAGATGCTTTAAGAGTATACGGTGAAAGAATAATATCAGCTCTTGATTTTATACTGGATAATCCTTTAGATGCAAATTCATCGTATTTATTTCAGAGTTTATTAGAGACTTTTGCATATAACACCTCTTCACTGATCTGGATTGCGGATGACGAGGGTTATCTTTTTGCGTATTCTTCTGTACCCAATCAGCTTATAGATAAACTTAATAAAGTTAATGGTGTATATCGGCTTCCTCACTATAAGCAGTATACCATTAGCGAATCATATACTATGGAAAGCGAAATTGGTAATTTCTATGGTTTATTCGATGAAACAGGAGTTCAATGGCTAACTATAAAGTTTCCATTTTATTATTCTGATTTCATAGTAGATGGTCAAGAATTTAGGGGCAATGTTTTAATGCATACAACTGTACCTGAAATACAAAAAACCAGTTCCACAATATTAAAGTTACTTTTGCCTTCTATTTTTATTTCTCTATTTTTCTCGTTTTTTCTTGTATATTTCCTATCAAAGAGAATAACAAACCCACTAAAACAAATAACTGAAGCAGCTGGAACCATATCATCTGGCAACTGGAATTCAAGACTCCACTTCAAAGGAAAAGATGAGATTGCCGTTTTGGCTGAAAGCTTCAATCAGATGGCAGACGATCTGGAAAAACTTGAGACAAGACGTAGAGATTTTATTGCAAACATTTCACATGAACTTAGAACACCAATGACTTCAATAAATGGCTTTATAGAAGGTATTATAGATGGCACTATACCTGAAGATAAACATGAATATTATTTAAATATAGTCAAAGAAGAAGTTAAACGACTACAACGTTTAGTAAATGATTTACTCGACATTGAAAGAATGGAGTCAGGTGAAACACAGTTACACATTATGTCCTTTGATATATGTGAAATTATTCGGTTAAGTGTTATTCAACTTCAGAAGATAATAGAGGACAAGGATATTATTTTTAGAGCAAGTTTTGAGCAGGAATCAATGATTGTTAGTGCCGATAGGGATGCAATACAAAGGGTTCTGATAAATCTTTTGCATAACGCAATTAAATTTACCCCTGAAGAGGGGAATATATCAGTATCGGTGTTTAATGTAAAAGGAAAGGCCGAGATAACTATATCAGATTCTGGGCCTGGTATACCGGAGGAAGACATTCCATTTATATTTGACCGTTTTCATAAGGTTGATAAATCAAGAGGTAAGGATAAAACCAGCGTTGGTTTAGGTCTATATATTGTTAAGAATATTATCAATGCTCATAACGAAGCAATAACTGTGCAAAGTCAATCTGGAAATGGTACGTCATTTAAGTTTCAGCTTCCCATGGAATGATATTGATGTTTAAATGAAGGTTTCTAATTGAGCAACGAAAGGCGTGTAGATGTAGCACAATGAAAAACATAATTGATTATGTGGCACAAGAAAAGGATAATTTCTTGGATAAAGCATTTAATTCAGTGGATAGTTTAGTGTTATCGCAGTTTTCATATCTTAATCTGAATGGCCTGGTGCCAGATATGTCGGGTGTAGTAAAACCTGTCAGTATAGGTGAGATAACGCATAAACTAAACCATAATACACTAACTAACAGGGTTCGGGACAGTGAAAGCAATCTAAAGCTTTTACATGCTCTTGCAAATAGTCCAAGGTTTAGTAATACTAAGATAACTTTTTATGTGGAAAAAATTGATTTTCAAACAGAGAAGCAATTTTCAGCCACTACATATTTACTGGAAGATGGGACTGCATATATAGCTTTTCGTGGAACTGATGCTTCTTTTGTTGGATGGAAAGAAGACTTTAATATGGCTTTTATCAGTCCAATACCATCCCAAGAAGAGGGAGTAAAGTATGTAAGAGCTGTTGGTGGGATCCTTTCATGCGATTTAAGAATAGGTGGACATTCCAAGGGTGGTAATATTGCGGTTTATTCTGCTATAAAATGTGATATGTCAATTAAAAACAGGATTACTCATATTTTTAGCCATGATGGTCCAGGATTTAGTGATGAGATCTTTTTAAGTCAAGATTATTTGAGTGTGAAGGAACGGATACATAAAACAATACCTCAATCATCCATCATTGGAATGCTTATGCAAAATCAGGAGAACTATATTGTAGTGAAGAGCAATCGTTTCTGGTTTATGCAGCATGATCCCTTTTCGTGGTTAGTGGATGGGGATAAGTTCCAATATGTCAAAACTGTAAATAGCAGTGCGCTTTTTATGAATAAAACTTTGAATAATTGGATTAGTTCCATAGATGACAGCAAGCGGGAGTTGTTTGTTGATACTCTTTATCATGTTATCAAATCATCGGGTGCCACATCATTTTATGATTTAACAGGTGACTGGTTTAAGAAAGCTGTCGCTATACTAGGAGCCATCAAAGATATTGATGATGAAACAAGGAGTTTTATCTTTAAAACCATAGGTTCTCTTTTTGTTTTAGCAGTTAAGAATTTGAGGGTTACTCGCTTGGAAAATCAACGGGAATTGATGATTAAGTAACTAAACTTTTCATGAATTACTTTATAGAATGTACTATTGGAAAATAGCAGGTGACTAGATTATTATCTAGTCACCCGCGTTTTATAGATATAACAATAATTTAAATAATATTAATATACATAAACCATTTTGCCAGATCTAAGTGCAAGAGGTTTTGACCATAGCCATTTGTTTGTTGCGCTATCATCAAAAAAGTATAATGCACCTTTTGTAGGATCTGCACCATTAAGCGCTTCATAAGCTGCTTTTGTTGCTTCAGACGATGCTTTTTTGTTTATCATCCCATTTTCTACAGGAGTAAATTGGTAATATCCGTATGATTTCTCATAAATTACTCCACTAATACTATTAGGAAAGCGAGAATCCTTTACACGGTTTACAACAACGGCTCCAACTGCTACCTTAGCTGTATATGGTTGGTTTTCTGCTTCTGCTGTTATAAGCCTTGCAAGAAGGTCAAGGTCACTTTGGGTATAGGGTATTACAGCTTTACTGGTGATAGTGGTATTTGTAGAAGCTGTATTACCAAAGGATTTAGGGATTATAAGACTCTGACCTGTATAAATCATATCATCCCATTTACCATTTGCTTTTCTTAGGGAGTTAAGTGAAATACCGAATTTTTTTGAAATGAGGTATAAGCTATCACCTCTTTGTACAGTATATACATCTGCGTTAATGTTAAGTTTCTGTCCTGGATAGATCATTGTATTATTTAAACCATTCTGATTCATTATTGCACTTGCAGATGTACCGAAAAGTTGTCCTATATTGTAAAGAGAATCACCCTTAACAACGGTATATGATGCTGCATTGGCAAAGTTCGGTATCAATGATGATAATGCTACTAGCGCTATGAAAAGTTTTATTTTTCTTTTCATGTTTGTCCTCCTTTTAGCCTCCGAGGTTAGTTGACGGGTTTGGGCAAGAGGTGCCCATTTCTATAAAAAAATTCACCCCAATTAAAATATCCCCCGTATTCCTATGTGGAAATTCGGCATTTGTTTTATGCCGACCATTCTAACAGAGGGCTTGAGTTATGTAAACATGTAAAATATGGAGGACTGTTGTAATGTGTGAGCATGATACGAGTAACACATAATGCTTATGGATGTAAAAAGATTTCCCAAGAAAGCAAATAACAAGGTAGATACTGAAGCAAATGTGGTTCATATCTACAAATTAACAAATTGTTCATATTGATGTAAAAAATCATGGATAAAATATAAATATATTCTGAAAGGAATAACGTAAATTGAAATTAGTAAACTTTATAATAAATATTAATTTAGATTAATTTCGAAAGGAGAGATTATTGTGAGTGAATTCAAAAATTATGAAAATAACAACCCATATTCATACCAGGGATATTCAAATGAACAACAAAATAATCCCGCTCCATATTACAGCTATTATACTACTCAGAATCAAAATGATTCTGATGATTTAAAAACATCCTCCTTTTACTCAGAACGTTACAAAAAACCACGTAAGAGTAAAGTTAGAGAAATGATATTGCCTCTTTTAATAGTTGCTCTTTTAAGCTCTGTAATAGGAGGTGGATTGGTTGGAGCATGGTTTCAATTCGGTGCCCCTGCTGTTGCAGAAAAGAACCAGCTACCAAATAGTAATACTCAAACACAGCCAACGAAGCAAATTGAGATAATAAATAATACTGAGTCTCCTGCAACAGCTATTGCAGAAAAAGTCAGCCCTTCAATAGTTGGAATACAGGTTAATTATGTTACTAGTAATATGTGGTTCGGTTCCCAACAAGCCAGTGGTTCGGGATCAGGTATTATTATTGAAAGTGACGGATATATTCTTACGAACAACCATGTTATTGAAGCAGCAATAGATACTGGCAATAAAATTTCACAAGGAGCTTCAATAAAAATCATACTACCCAACCAAATGGATAAATCTTATGATGCAACTATTGTTGGAAGGGACGAAAGAACTGATATTGCTATTCTTAAAGTAAATTTGTCTGAGCTGCCCGCAGTTGATATAGGAAATTCAGATGATGTTAAGGTGGGAGAGTTGGCTATAGCAATAGGCAATCCCGCAGGACTTGAATTAATGGGCTCTGTTACACAAGGAATAATAAGCGGTGTAAACCGTGAAATTCAGGTTGTAAGTGGTCAGCCACTGAAGGTTATTCAGACAGACGCAGCAATTAACCCTGGAAATAGTGGTGGTGCTTTAGTTAACTCAAAAGGTGAAGTTATTGGGGTTAATACAGTGAAAATCGGAGGTTCAAATTATGAAGGTTTAGGGTTTGCAATTCCTATCAATACAGCAATGGAAATAGCAAACAACCTAATATCCGATGGTTATGTTAAAGGACGTCCTCAACTAGGTGTATCAATCGATACCCGATTTAATCAAGAGTGGGCCGATCAATTAGGAGTTCCTATGGGCTTATTAGTGGGTGATGTATTTCCATTAACTGCAGCATATAATGGTGGTGTGAAGACTGGCGATATAATAACCGAATTCAATGGGGTACCAGTTGCATCTTTCGACGAATTGGAAACAGAAAAGAATAAATATAAGGCCGGGGACACTATAATCTTGAAAGTATATCGTATAGAAGGCACAGATGTTACTAATGGAAAGTATTTGGAGTTAGAGCTTGTTCTTGGAGAAGATAGAGGATAATTTGTAGATTTTAAACGAAGAAAACTGCTTCTAAATTGTTATTAGGAGCAGTTTTTTGTTGGTTTCATTATTCATTTGCAAATTATTAGCTCAACTCCCATTATGATAAATATGCTAAAGTTCAGTAACTATAATAAAAGCAGAGAAAAGTAGGCCTAGTATAAAATTCATTATTTCAATTATTGATTAGAAAGAATTTATTGAACTGTTAAAAAATATATGATAAATTAGTTGTAAATAATTCCTTTATAACACTTATTTAATCCCTATAAGAACCTTTTTATCTTATAAAAATATAGAAAATTTAGTAAATTACTTTATTTTTGTGTGTTATAATTGAATCCCAATCATTAACGCGATTTTCGATTGGGTGCTAAAAGTAAGCTTTTTGTTATCAATATTCGAATAAATACTTTTTTAAAGAGTAATTATTTGATAGTTAAAGCAAGTTTCGATAGAAAAGAGGAATTTAAATGCCAGTCAGAAGAATTTATGTTGAAAAAAAGCCGCAATTTAATATTAAGGCTAAAAAAATGAAGAAAGAAATTATGGAAGACATTGGTATAAAGTCTATAAGTAATATCAGGGTTCTTAATCGATACGATGTGGAGGGTATGACAGATAAGGATTACGAAAAAGCAAAACATTCTGTTTTTGCAGAGCCCCTAGTTGATTATTTATTTGAAGAAGATTTTCCTGTTAATAACAACGAGCATTTTTTTGCATTTGAACTACTGTCAGGTCAATATGACCAACAGGAAGACAGTTTTGCTCAGTGTATTCAACTAATATCGGGTGCACAAAAGCCAGAAGTTCAAGCAGCAACTGTAGTCGTTATTGAAGGAGATTTAACAGATGATGAGCTAGAGAAAATTAAGAATTTTTATATCAATCCAGTTGAGAGTAAATTGGCTGATTTTGATAAACCTAACACTCTTCGTGAGCAATATCCAGAACCTAAAAGTGTTAATACAGTAAAAGGTTTCATCAATAGTGATGATAATGAGCTTAAAAAGTTATCTTCTGACTTCGGTTTTGCTATGTCTGATGAAGATCTTATTTTCTGCAGGGATTATTTTAAGAATATTGAAAAAAGAGATCCCTCAATTACTGAGTTAAAAGTAATAGATACTTACTGGTCTGATCATTGTAGGCATACTACATTTTCAACAGAGATAACAGATGTTACATTTGATAATGAGCCGGTTTCACAAAAAATATCCGAGATTTATCAATTATACCTTGATACTCGTAAGAATGTTTATAAGGAAAAAGAAAAATCAATTACATTAATGGATTTGGCAACGCTTGGTATGAAAGAGTTAAAGCGTACTGGACATCTACAGGATTTGGATGAATCTGACGAGATTAATGCCTGTAGCATAGTAGTAGATGTTGATGTAGATGGTAAAAAAGAGCCATACCTCATAATGTTTAAAAATGAAACCCATAATCATCCTACAGAAATTGAGCCATTTGGAGGTGCATCAACATGTCTTGGTGGAGCTATACGTGACCCGCTATCTGGAAGATCGTATGTTTACCAGGCAATGAGAATTACAGGTAGTGGTGATCCAAGAAGACCACTTGATCAAACGTTACCAGGAAAACTTCCCCAAAGAGTTATAACTACTAAAGCAGCAGAGGGATATAGTTCATATGGAAACCAGATAGGTATAACAGCTGGTCAGGTAAATGAAATATATCACGAAGGTTATGTAGCAAAACGAATGGAATTAGGTGCTGTAATTGCTGCTGCTCCAAAAGCTAATGTTAGAAGAGAAAAACCAGAAGCAGGCGATGTGATCATTTTGCTTGGAGGAAAAACTGGACGTGACGGATGCGGTGGGGCAACTGGTTCGTCAAAGGAGCATACAGAAGATTCATTAACCGAATGCGGCGCAGAAGTACAAAAAGGGAACCCACCAATCGAGAGGTATATACAACGTTTATTTAGAGATCCCGAAGTTACAAAGTTGATTAAGAAATGTAATGACTTTGGTGCTGGTGGGGTTTCTGTGGCCATTGGAGAACTAGCAGATGGTTTGGAAATTAATTTGGATGTAGTACCAACAAAATATGATGGTCTTGATGGCACAGAGCTTGCAATATCTGAATCTCAGGAAAGAATGGCTGTAGTTGTTGCAAAAAAAGATGCCAAGAAGTTTATAGAACTATCAAATATTGAAAACCTGGAGGCTACTGTTGTTGCAGATGTTACAGACACCAATCGCTTAGTAATGAAATGGCGCGGTGAAGAAATAGTTAATATTAGTAGGGACTTTTTAAATACCAACGGTGTACAACAAAAGATTAGTGTAGCTGTAAAAGAGCCATCCATGGATTCCGCATCTGATGAAAAGAATGAAACGAATTTTACAACGAGTTTTAAGAAAAACCTTGAGAGCCTTAATGTATGCAGTCAAAAAGGACTTGTCCAAAGGTTTGATAGCACGATAGGTGCAAATACCGTTCTAATGCCTTTAGGTGGCAAGAATCAGCTTACTCCTGCTGAAGGAATGGCTGCGAAGGTGCCAGTTGAAAACGGTGAAACTAAAACAGCAACACTAATGTCCTTTGGTTTTAATCCAGATATTTCAACCAAGAGTCCTTTCCATAGCGCAATCTACGCCGTAGTTGAATCGGTTGCGAAAATAGTCGCAATGGGAGGAAATCATAAGAAAATACGTTTAACTTTTCAGGAATACTTTGAGAAGTTGGGAAAAGATCCAGTTAAATGGGGTAAACCTTTTAGTGCACTGCTGGGCGCTTTTTATGCTCAGATGAAAATGAAAATACCTTCAATAGGTGGAAAAGACAGCATGTCGGGTACATTTAACGACTTAGATGTACCACCTACACTTGTATCTTTTGCAGTATGTACCACAGATGTTACAAAGGTTTTGTCGCCAGAATTTAAGAAAGAAGATAGCACAGTTGTGCTTTTGAAAATTAAGAAAGATAACTTATTACTTCCTGATTTTGAACATTTAAATAAGACATATTCTAAAGTTCATCAATTAATATCAGAAAATGAAGTCTTATCTGCATGTTCTGTGAAGTATGGCGGTATAGCCGAGGCAATAAGCGAAATGGCATTCGGTAATGATATTGGTTTTAAGTCATCAACAGATATGCCTTCAACAGATTGGTTTAAAGTACAATATGGAAACATAATTTTAGAAATACCTGTAAATATGAACATTGAAGAACTACTTAGTGGGTTGGATTATGAAGTTTTAGGGCATACAAGTAAAGAGGCGAGTATTACGATTAAAGGTGAAACAATGAGTCTTAGCGAATTAAAGGCTTTGTGGGAGTCACCATTAGAAGATATTTTCCCAACTAAAGTAGAAAAAGAACCACTTAACCCACGCAGTATTATTTATGATAAAATGAAGCCTATACATCACAGTAATTCATTTGCTATGCCTCGCGTGTTCATTCCGGTTTTTCCAGGGACAAACAACGAATATGACATTAAGAGAGCATTTGAAGAAGCAGGAGCAGTTACAGATATTTATGTTATGAAGAACATGACTTCTGCAGATATTGAGCAATCAATAAATGTGATAAATGAAAAAATTCAAAAAAGCCAGATAATTGTTATTCCGGATGGCTTAAGCTCGGGTGATGAACCAGGTGGTTCTGGAAAGTTCATTGCTAATGTATTTCGAAACCCTAAATTAGTAGAATCAATAATGGAGTTTATAAAAGTGCGCGATGGACTGATGCTCGGTATCGGTAGTGGTTTCCAGACATTACTCAAATTGGGCTTATTACCGTATGGAGAAATTCGTGAAATGGGTGAAAATGACCCAACATTAACATTTAATACAATAGGCAGACATACATCTACTCTTGTAAAAACTAAGGTTGTATCTTCATTATCACCATGGTTATCAAAGAGCATACCAGGCGATGTCCATACAATAGCTGTATCCCATGGAGAGGGTAGATTTGTTGCAAATGATGATACATTTGATTATTTATTTAAAAATGCCCAAATAGCTACCCAGTATGTAGATTTTGAGGGCAATCCAACATATGATATACGCTTTAATGCCTTTGGATCTATGCATGCTGTAGAAGGAATTACAAGCCCAGATGGCAGAATTTTTGGTAAAATGGGTCATAGTGAGCGTTATTCGGTTAATACATTTAAAAATATTCCTGGGAACATGGAGCAGAAAATATTTGAATCAGGTGTAGAGTATTATAAATAAAATAGCATAAAATATTTTAATATTCCAATGAAGTACAAAACTGTATCAATAATCATCGCCTTTAGCATAGAATATAATGAACAATTTGCATAGGCGATGATTTTTGTGTTATTAATTAATAAACCTACTGATATAATAGTACGTGTTTATCGAAGACCGAACATTTCAATGCTTTATCCACAAGTGGCAGGACATGAAAATGTTAATGCTAATATGTTAATGAATGTTACAATTAGAAATGCTGTTATGGATTTAGCTAAATCACTTCAACACCTTGATTTACCCACAACAATAGATGGGTCATTTGAAATTAAGAATAATCAGAGGGGAATACTTAGCTTAATATTAACAGGTCTTGCAGAGTTTGGGGGAGCACACCCTATGACAATGGCTAAGTCACTAACCATGGATACAAAAACGGGTGAGAGTTTTTCTTTAAATCAACTTTTTCTTCCCGGATATATGGAAATCATTAATAATGAAATACGCCACCAGATCAAAATAAGAGACATACCGGTTATAGATAGTCTTAACGGGATCAGTCCCGACCAAGACTATTATATCGCAGATCACACTCTCATAGTATATTATCAGCTTTATGAGTTGTCACCTTATTATGCAGGTTTCCCGTACTTCGTAATACCATTATATATGCTAAGTAGTGTAATTCCGCAAAACGGAATATTGGAAAGGCTAAACTATTTTATATAGTATTTTTTGCGTATCTCAAAAGCCTTATAAGATTTTTACCAAGCTGCCACTGTTTGCATATTTTCAGTCAATTAAGCAGATAATATAATTGAATTTTTAGTGGCAGGTGATGATTTTGGAAGAAGCAAATGAAGTAAAGATTACTTCCTATGACAGGCTTATGAGAGCGTGGGAAAATTCAATGGAACTAACCCGGGATTTTGAAGTATACTCAAAAAAGGTAGATGATGAAGAATTAAAAGATGTATTTAAAAAATTTGCAGAAGAAGAGGGATTTCACGCATCTAAGCTAAGAGAATTACTTTTGGAACGTCAGAAGAAAAATTGAAAATAGCGTTGTTTCAATACATTAATGTGGGTGGATAATTAATCCCCCCATTTTTGTTTGTAGAAGCGCTTTTTACTCTTTTGCTTGTACATTCATCATTCTGACTTTTTATTTAGTGTGACGTGTATCTCATCTTCAGAAACAGTTATTAATATTTCGATGGGGTACTTCTTTGTATTTTTAAAGCGCATATCTTTTGAACCATATACAACAGCCGCATCTTTCCCTTCTGGTACATAAGATACTTCCTTTGAATGACTGTGTCGTTCTAATATTTCTAAATCTGCATCAACAGCGGCATTGTATAAAGTAGTGCTTACCTGGCATACTCCACCGCCAGTTCCTTTGCTTTTTTCACCACTAACTAGTATAGGTGCTTCCTCATACCCTTTCTCCTTAGTTCTTTTTCCTACGGTTTCGTTAAAAGAAAAAACCTCACCAGCTTCAATCACAGTATGATTTAAATCTTCTGCCGCAATTTTAATATTATTAACTCTATGTTCATTTTTATCATAGATAGTGGTTGCGTAGCTACTAATTTCATTAGGGTTTTTAGGCTTATCCGTAGGTGTAGGCTCAGCTGTCGGCATTGGTGTATCTATAATCGTAACAGTAAGTGTAATATGGTCATTATCAGGTGTTTTTTCTACTTCCTCTTTGACCTCATTCACAGAACATCCGACAAAAATCATAGTTACCAAAATATATATTAAAGTTATCTCCGCTTTTTTCCACATTTTTATCACCCACATATAGTCTTTGATAAATAATAATTAAAATTCAAGCATTTAATAGTATTTAATACATATTTCATAAGTGAATAACATAAAGCACATAAAATGTAAAAAAGAATGTGGATAAAATAGGCACATAAAATTGATAGTCTAATAAATATGTTTTCTATGCTATAGAACCTAAATGGATAATGTAAGTGATTTCCAGTAATATTAATCTTGGTCTTGAACTAAAAGCAAAACTTCTGTATTGTAGTAATATATTGTTGTATTTATGAATATTTTGTTATTTGAAAGACTACAATGGGTATGTAATAAAGAGGCTAAAAAGTTTTTAGGCATTTTGTGATGTTAAATACTTGAGTTTGCTGTACAATGTGGTTTTGTTCTTTATTAAAAATATCACTATATTGCACAGCTAACTTTTTGTTTAGGTTTCGCAAAAGCCTAAATTATTCTTTCTCTAGTAAGGGGGTTAACTGTTTTGAAGAAATATGTATGTTTAGTGTGCGGATATGTTTACGATGAAGCAAAGGGTATTTCAGAAGCGGGAATTGAACCTGGTACTTCATGGGACGATCTGCCAGAGGATTGGGTTTGTCCTCTATGTGGTGCAACAAAAGGCGAATTTGAAGTACAAGGTGCACCAGATACATCCAAGAAGACAAGAACTGTACTCGAAGCACCTACAGATATGAAAGAGATGACAGCACTAGAAGTAAGTGCTCTTTGCTTTAATTTGGCTCTTGCATGCGAAAAGCAGTATAAAAAGGAAGAATCTGAGTTGTTTTCTGAGCTTGCCGACTATTTCAAATCTGCGGCAGCACCTGCTAAAGATCCAAGCTGGGACAAGCTTATTAGTTTAATTGACAAGGATCTAAACGAAGGTTTTCCAAGTGTAAAAGCCACAGCAACAGAAGCTAAAGATCGAGGAGCATTACGGTCTCTGGTATGGGCTGAAAAAGTTACTCGTATACTAAACTCAATACTAGTAAGGTATCAAAAAGAAGGCGAGGCTATGCTTGAGAACACCGGTGTTTATATTTGTACCATATGTGGTTTTGTGTACATAGGGGATACACCACCAGAACTTTGCCCAGTTTGTAAGGTGCCAAACTGGAAGTTTGAAAAAGTTGAAGGGGGTAATATTAATGGCTAAGAAATTTGCAGTACGTAACTTGCGTTTGTGTACAAAGGACTGCTTATGTCTCCATGTCTGTCCTACAGGCGCAACAGATACCGAGAATAGTATCATTGATATTGATAAGTGTACAGGATGTGGGGATTGTGCAGATGCTTGTCCATCGGGCGCAATATCTATGGTACCTGTAGAATATCCACCTCAACAGCCTAAAACCCAAGAAGTTGTTGGCCAAATGAGAGCACTTATGCGAAGCAAGAACGAACAAGAGAATATTGCTGCAGGGTTAACAGGTAAACTAGCTGCTGCAATCGAAAAATCAAATCGTATTATGGCGTCCGAACTAATTCGTGAGTCCGGATATATGCTTCCACAAAGTCAAAACACTAAAGACTTTTTACAATCGTTAGTTGACGGGAAATACCCCGAAGATTTTCCGATAGAAACAGCAAAAAAACTATTGAATATTTTTAGTAAAAACAATGAATCTAAGGAGGACGAAAAAATGATTAAATATCGTTGTAATATTTGTGGTTACATTCATGAAGGAGAGATTACAGAAGACTTTATATGCCCCCGTTGTAAGCAGCCTGCTTCTGTGTTTGTATTAGTTGAGGAAAAAGCAGAATCAGTTAACAAATATGCTGGAACAAAGACAGAAAAGAACCTCATGGAGGCTTTTTCTGGTGAAAGCCAGGCAAGAAATAAATATACGTATTTTGCACATATAGCTCAACGGGAAGGTTATGAGCAAATTTCAGAACTCTTCTTGAAAACAGCAAGAAATGAACAAGAGCATGCCCGTATATGGTTTGAAGAGCTAGGCAATTTAGGGAATACAGCACAGAACCTATTACAAGCCGCAGAAGGTGAAAACTACGAATGGACCGACATGTATGATCGTTTCGCAAAGGACGCAGAAGAAGAGGGCTTTAATGAATTAGCCGAAAAGTTTCGTAAAGTTGGTGAGATTGAAAAAGCTCACGAAGAACGTTATCGTGCATTACTAAAAAATGTTCAAATGCAGCAAGTCTTCGAAAAGGGCGAGCAAGCTATATGGGAATGCCGCATTTGTGGACATCTTGTAATGGGGAAAAAGGCTCCTGAAGTATGTCCAGTTTGTAAATATGCTCAATCATATTTCGAAGTACATGCAAAAAATTACTAATATCATTAGTCTCAATTCAATATATTTAAAACACTAATTATTGGGCGGTATTGACCGCCCTTTTTACATTTCACTCTTTTCTATAGATTTTTAATAAATATAATCTTTCTAACATATAGTTATTAGTACGAATAATTAATATTTGCTCTTGGTAGGGGATTTTATGTTCGTTGTTATTAGAGCAAAGCATTTTACTATTGTGTTATCTTTGCTTATTGTTATAATTTTGTTCTTACTATTTATTTCAGAAAATAATGAACATGATATTTTTTGGGATGAATCTTTTCCAGTGAACAACGAGCTTACCGAAGAGTTTACGCCATATTTAGAAGACATATTGAATATTCGCAATAAAGCTATGCTTGACAATGATGTTGAGACATCAAAGGCATTGTATAATGTAAAAGTAAAACTTGGACTTTATGCTTTTGAACATGAAAAAAAGAAAATAACTTACTTGCATGACTGGGCGGAAAAACAAGGTGTTGTTTTTCTAGATATTGATACCTTTTTTAAAGTTAGATGGGTGAAGGATGAGGGCAAGAAAATATGTATAAATTTTTCGGCCATTACAGAGTACACATATGAGTATGAAAACATGCCAGATACTAAAAACAAATTCAGGATTGCTACATATCATGTCCTTGATCTTGTAGAAGAATCAGAAAATTGGCTTATAACTAAGGAATGGTACACTGATCCTTTTGCTGATTCTTTAAATGCTGAAAATTTGAAAGTCGATGACAATAGAGCATTTATTCTAAGTCAAAGCCCTAGGGACTTTACGAATTTGAATGAAAGACGAATAAAAGCAGTTGAATATGCGGACCTTTATTGTGGAGCAAGTGATAATGAAGAGTACTATTTCCGTTATAATAAAGATTATAAAAACTATAATTCCATTGGTGGTGATTGTGCAAATTTTGCTTCACAGGCATTGCACGAGGGAGGATTTAAAAAAACAGGTGGATGGAATTATCAAAAGGATGGAAATAGAGCTTGGGTTAATGCTCAAGGGTTTAAGGACTACTTGATTTATAGTGGACGTGGATCATTAATTGTTCATGGAACATACGATAAGGTACTACGACTTTCATATAAGCTATTGCCCGGTGATATAGTAGCTTATGAAAAAAAGGGAAAGGTTGTTCACATATCAATAGTATCAGGAGCAGATTCAAGAGGGTACTCATTAGTAAACTGCCACAACACTGATAGATTCAAAGTACCGTGGGATCTAGGATGGAGCGATAAGGGTATAAAGTTTTGGTTGATTAGAGTCAACTATTAGAATTATTTTGACCTTTTGATTTATTAAGTTACGACCTAAGCAATAATAAGATTATGGAAAGATTAAGCATAAAAAAGGACTGCATTGCAGTCCTTTTTTATGCATTTTCTTCTAGTTCAACTTTTTCTCTAATGCTAACTAAAGCTTTTTTGCCTGCTTCAACCACCTTGTCATCCTCTTCTTTTTCTAGCATAAACCTAATAAATTCTGTCGCCTTGCCAGAGCCAATCTCTCCAAGGGTTTGTACAGCTGTAAGGCGAATCTCGGAGTTGGG
>JAAYPS010000188.1 GCA_012519655.1 Clostridiaceae bacterium
ATTTGGATTGCCATACTAAATATTCAATCACTTAGAATAAATTTAAACTCGTTGACTTTATAATATAAACTAAATATAATGAACATGAAAAGAATAATATTTCACCTGACGCATTTGGGTACGTCCCGGATGGAAAGGCGACGGATTATATTAGGAACAAGTGATTCCGCGCCTTTGGCGTGGATTTTTTTATGGATTAAATTAAGGAGGATGTTTATGGACAACAGGTTAGCGGTAATAAGTATTATAGTCAACGATACTGAAGCATCTAGTGAAATAAACAAGTTGCTTCATGATTTTAGTAGTTACATTGTTGGCAGAATGGGAATGCCATATAAAAAACGCGATGTATCAATTATATGTATAGTTATGGATGCGCCCGAGGATGTAATTAGCTCTCTTTCAGGCAAACTCGGTATGCTTAAGCGAGTAAGTATTAAAACAACGTTTTCAAAAAAATAGACAGAGCAATGTAATACAAGTATGATTTTCAAATATAGAAATTGAGGTACAACTGTATACAGTCCTTGGAGAGGGACTATAAACACTACTACTTTAAAATATGAGGATGATGAATATGAAAAAAACAATATCCATAATATTAACTGCTTTTATTGTAACAGCTATGTTGACAGGTTGTTCGTTTGGAGATATTAGCTCCATACCCACACCGACAACTGCTCCTAGTGAAATTGATACTCCCACAGAAGCACCAACCGAACAGGCAAGTGTGACACCAGCTGAAAAAAACGAAGTAGAACCAGTGGAAATTAAGATTGGCGGTCTTAAAGGGCCGACATCCATGGGTTTGGTTAAGCTTATGGAATCTGCAGAATTGGCTGAAGCCGCGAACAACTATGTATTTTCAATATCAGGCTCTGCAGATGAAGTAACTCCAAAACTTATTAAGGGAGACCTTGATATGGCAGCAGTTCCTGCAAACCTCGCCTCGGTTTTATATAACAATACTAATGGTGAGGTTCAGATTCTGGCGGTAAATACGTTGGGGGTTATCTATATAGTTGAAAAGGGCAATGAAATACAATCATTTGAAGATTTAAAAGGAAAGACAATATATGCAACTGCTAAGGGCTCAACCCCTGAATATGCACTTAGATATCTACTTTCCGAAAATGGAATTGATCCTGACAATGATGTAACGCTTGAATGGAAGAGTCAACCAACTGAGGTTGTAGCTCTTTTCTCGGAGCTCGAAAATGGTGTGGCTATGTTGCCGCAGCCCTATGTTACGGTAGCACAAAATCAGATTGATAATTTACGCATCGCTATAGATCTTACAAAGCAATGGGATATTCTTGATAACGGAAGTGACTTAATTACCGGAGTACTCGTGGTTAGAAGGGAATTTGCTGAAAAATATCCAGAACAAATAGCTGTGTTTCTTGATGAATATAAGCAGTCGACAGATTTTGTAAACAATAATATTCCAGAAGCTGCAAAGCTTGTAGAAAAATATGGTATAGTTAATGCAGTCATTGCTGAAAAAGCCATACCCTACTGCAATATATTCTTTATGGAGGGTGCTAAAATGAAGAGTTCTATGCAGGGGTATTTAGAAGTTCTTTTTGAACAGAATCCAAAAGCAATAGGTGGTAAATTACCAGAAAACGATTTTTATTATGAAAGATAAAACTATTAATAAAACAAAAATAGAAAAGCTTGCTGCAGTTTTATTTGCTCTGGTTGTTTGGCATATAGTGGCTATTGTTGTCGATAACAGTATGCTTCTTGTTACTCCAGCAGCTGTGGTTAAGAGAATGTTCAACCTTTTGTTTGAGAAGGATTTTTTATCTGCAGTAGGCTTTTCATTAATAAGAATTGTCGCAGGTTTTTTTATAGCATTGGCAACGGGTAGTGTCCTTGCAGTTATAGCAGGACGATTTCGGCTTGCAGAGATCATGTTTTGGCCATTCATTGTAGCTATAAAATCAGTACCTGTGGTTTCATTTATTATCCTCTGTTTAATATGGCTTAGCTCGCGAACTCTTTCGGTATTTATAGCTTTCTTAATGGTGCTTCCAATTGTTTATACAAATATGTTGGAGGGAATAAAAAGTACTGATAAGAAACTTCTTGAAATGGCACAACTTTATAATGTAGGTTGGCTGAAAAAGTTGAAGTATATATACTTACCACATCTTAAACCATATGTAATTTCAGCTTGCAGTATTTCAATAGGGCTTTCATGGAAAGCTGGTACTGCAGCTGAGGTCATAGGTATTCCCGAAGGGTCTATAGGTGAAAAGCTTTATGAAGCAAAGGTATATTTTAGTTCTGCAGATCTTTTATCATGGACAGTGGTCATTATTGTAGTTAGCATTTTATTTGAAAAACTATTTTTGTATTTACTAAAATATTTCTTTGAAAGATTGGAGAGTGCATAATATGGATATCATCGTTTCAAATCTTTCAAAAGGTTTTGGCGCAAAACATGTTCTAACTGATTTCAGTGCCATTTTTCCAGAGCATGAAGTAACATGTTTAATGGGACCTTCTGGTTGTGGTAAAACCACTCTTTTAAACATTTTGATGGGTTTTTTACATCAAGACAGTGGAACTGTTAGTGGGATACCCAAGAATAAAAGTGCGGTTTTTCAAGAGGATAGGCTTTGCGAAAGCTTTAATGCTGTTTCAAATGTGCGTCTTGTTTGTAACAGAAAGGTAGAAAATAAAAAGATAATATCCCATCTTGAAAGGATAGGACTTATAGGCAGTCTTAACCAGCCTGTAAGTGAATTAAGTGGTGGTATGAAGCGAAGAGTTGCAATAGTTAGAGCTGTTCTGGCAAATAGCGATGTGATTTTCCTTGATGAACCTTTTAAAGGGTTAGATGTAGACACCAAAAAAGATGTTATGCAATATATAAAGAGCAATAAGCAAGACAGGACTGTTATTATGGTTACTCACAGTATTGATGAGGTTGAATTTATGAACGGTAACCTTATTGTGATGGAGCAAAAAGCTGAAGGGTAATGTACATGATTGAATATTGCCCAAGATATTACAAACCATGACAAGATATTTATAGATGTATAACCATGAAAAAACATATAATAAAATCAAAAAAAGATGAGAGGTTTTATTATATGTTTACAAAACAGTGGATAAAATCAGTGATAACTAATCCAACAAAAAAGCCAATGCCAGTTCTTTCCTTTCCAGGTTCACAGCTGATCGGAGCAACAGTGCGTGAAATAGTTTTAGATGGTGAAATGCAGGCAAAATGTATGAAAGCAATTGCAGATCGTTACCAGACTATAGCTGCAGTTAGTAATATGGATCTTTCAGTAGAAGCAGAAGCTTTTGGGGCCGACACAGTGTATAGCGATAACGAGGTACCCAGCATAGTAGGACGTCTCATTGTTTCAAAAGCTGATGTAGAGCAACTTAATATTCCTGAAGTTGGTGCAGCACGAACAGGTGAATACGTTAAGGCCATAGGAAGAGCACTGGAGCTTATAACAGATCGACCTGTTTTTGCAGGGGTTATTGGTCCGTTTTCTCTTGCAGGTAGATTAATGGATATGACAGAAATAATGTATAACGTAATCGATGAACCAGAAATGGTACATTTGCTCCTTGATAAAGTTACCGAATTTCTAATTAACTATATTTTAGCATTCAAAAAAACAGGAGCCCATGGAATATTGATGGCAGAGCCGGCTGCTGGTCTTTTGTCACCTGCTTTAAATGAGGAGTTCTCAGCCCAGTACGTAAAGCAAATTGTAAGTGCTGTACAAGATGATGATTTTATTGTAATATACCATAACTGTGGAAATAGTGCCGGTTCACTGGTGCCAGCTATTGTTGAAACAGGAGCAGCGGCTTTACATTTCGGGAGTACTGTTGACTTATCAGATGTAATAAAGCAAATTCCATCCGATAGATTAGTTATGGGTAATGTTGATTCAGTAAACAAAATTGCCCATGGTACACCTGAGCAGATAAAAGAAGCCGTCCGTGATATGCTCGAAAAAATGAGAGGTCATTCGAATTATGTTCTGTCTTCAAGCTGTGACATTCCACCTCAGACTCGGATTGAGAATGTTGATGCTTTTTTCGAAGGAGCAGGCTTCAAAATTAATTAGATTTAAAAAAGTGCCGTATGGCACTTTTTTTTATGGTAAAAAACCAAGAAAGGCAAGCTAGTATATACGAGCAAAAAGGGAGAGTGCTTTTAATGGTAAAAATAGGTTTTTTAAGGCTCATATTTTCATATTATAAAACCATAAAAAAATCTAATAGACTCTTGCTTTTATTTTCTAAATATTTTAATATATATATGAAAACGATTTCATAAATACGTTTATTGCCATGGATTATGGCTGACTTAATGCATGAAAGCGATTACACATAGGGGGATTAAAGTGTCGACAATTAATGACGTGGCAGCAAGGGCAGGTGTATCTGCTGCTACTGTATCTAGAGTAATAAATGTCAACTCCAATGTATCACCCGAGACATTCAAAAAGGTGACTAAAGCCATAGATGAGCTTAATTATAGACCTAACATTTTGGGTAGGAACCTTCGTAAAACAAAGTCAGAAAGAATACTTGTTATTTTGCCTAACATATCCAACCCATTCTATTCTGAAATAGTAAAAGGAATAGAGGATGTTGCAAACCAGAACGGATACTATGTTATGCTTTGCAATACTGATTCGGATTTAGCAAGAGAGGAAAAATATATCAAAATGCTAAAAGGTCAACTAGCCGATGGTGCAATACTTATGGCTTCTGAAATGAATAGCGATGATTTGGCTGAATTATCTAAAGATATTCCAGTAGTACAGTGTTGTGAGTATAAAGAGGGCATTCCTATGCCCCATGTGTCCATTGATAATGAACTGGCGGCTTACAAGGCTGTAAAACATTTAATTGGTTTAGGCCATGAAAAAATTGCTTTCATTGGAGCTAAAAATCAGTTCTTATCTTCCTCTTTAAGAAAAAAAGGATATATTCGTGCATTGGGCGAGGCAGGAATTAATTTCGATCCTGATTATTGTGATTATGGGGATTATAGCTATAAATCAGGATTTAGAATTATGAAGCAATTGCTGAAGCTAAGTCAGAGACCAACAGCTGTTTTTTGCATATCCGATATCATGGCTATTGGCGCAATTCGATCTGCTATGGAAGAAAAACTACAGATACCTGAGGACATTGCTGTTTGTGGTTTCGACAATATTTATTTTTCAAAAATGTTTAAACCCTCTCTTACAACAATCTCACAACCAATGTATGACTTGGGTTGTGTAGCTATGGACGCGCTTGTAAACATGATAGAAAATGGCAAAGCCGAAACCATGCATTACTTTTTGGAGCATGAGCTGGTTATAAGAGAATCCACAGTAAAGTAGCAAGAACTCGATAATGGCAGGTTAAGCCTGTTAATATGTATATATGGAGTGATACTATGAAAACAAAGGTTACAGTTTGGAATGAATTCCGTCATGAAAGAAAAGAAGGCGTCGCAAATGATGTGTATCCAGAAGGAATTCATATGGCTATTAAAGCATTTTTGGATTCCACAGGTGAGTTTGAGGTTAGGACAGCCACTTTGGATGAACCTGAACATGGTTTGACCGATGAGGTTCTTGATAACACTGATGTACTTATCTGGTGGGGCCATCGAGCACATGGTGAGGTCCGGGATGATATTGTTGAGAAAGTTCAGCAAAGAGTTTTGATGGGTATGGGGCTTATTGTGCTTCATTCAGGGCACCATTCAAAAATATTTAAAAAACTTATGGGTACAAGCTGCAATTTGAAATGGCGTGAGGCAAGTGAAAATGAAAGGTTATGGGTAACTGATCCAACTCATCCCATTGTTGAGGGGATTGGTGAGTACATAGAACTGGAAAGAGAAGAGATGTATGGTGAATTTTTTGATATACCCACACCTGATTCGCTAGTTTTTATTGGATGGTTCAAGGGTGGAGATGTTTTTAGAAGTGGTTGTTGTTATAATCGCGGTTATGGAAAAGTATTCTATTTCCAACCAGGGCATGAAACCTACCCAACTTACCATCAGGAAGACATTCAGAAAGTAATAATAAATGCAGTAAAATGGGCTAAGCCTACAAAGAAAATTGATAAATTAGTAGCTCCAAACATTAAAGTGCCTTTGGAAAAAATCTAAGGATGAAATTTTTATCAACTACCATAATTACGATTCTTGCTTACAACACATGAAAGGTAACATACATCTTAGGTGTCAGCAAGGATTTTAAATAAAAATATTTAACGCTTATAGTAAATATTGAAAGGGGTATTAAAAATGATAGGAATAGGAGTAATAGGATGTGGCTCAATATCAATATTTAGGCATGTTCCGGAGTATTATTCAAGAAGCGATTGCAAATTAGTAGGTTATTATGATCCACTCACTAATCGTGCCCAAAGTCTGGCAGATAAGTATGGTGGTAAAGTGTTCAATTCACTTGAGGAGCTTCTTGCTGACAAGGATATTGATGCGGTAAGCGTATGCACATCAAATAAATACCATGCCAGTATTACAATCGATGCTCTAAAAGCTGGCAAACATGTATTGTGCGAAAAACCTATGGCAACTTCAGAACAAGAAGCGCAGGATATGATTAATACAGCTCACAGTACAGGCAAATTCCTCATGATTGGTCATAACCAAAGGCTTGCTCCCGCACACCTGCGCGCAAAAGAAATACTGAAGTCTGGTGAATTGGGGAATGTTTTAACATTCAGAACAACATTTGGGCATGGAGGTCCGGAGTATTGGAGCCAAGATAAGGGCAGACATACATGGTTTTTTAAATATGATGATGCTTTTATAGGTGCTATGGGAGATCTTGGTGTGCATAAAGCCGATTTGATTAGATGGCTTATTGACGATGAAATAATCGAAGCAAAGGCATATGTTACAACATTGCACAAGACAAATGAGAAGGACGAGCCAATTGAAGTTGATGATAACGCAATTTGCTTATTGAAATCAAAAACAGGAATTTTTGGTACTCTTACAGCAAGCTGGACCTATTATGGTGCTGAAGATAACAGTACTGTTCTATATTGCACAAACGGTATTATGAAAATATATGATAATCCTGAGTTTCCTATTGAAGTGAAAAAAATCAATGGAGAGAAAGTCTACTATAAAGTAGGTAGAATACAAACTAATCAAGACCAAAGCAGTTCAGGTGTAATTGATATGTTTATAGAAGGTATAAATAGCGGTAAAGAACCTGAAATAAATGGTGAGGAAGGACTTGCTGCACTACGCATTGTTCTGGCATGTCTTGAATCTGCAAAAACAGGAAAATCAGTTTTTCTATAAGGATTAAGGAGATGAATAAAATGACATTACGTTATGGCTGCGTCGGAGCAGGTGGTATTGCTAAAGGAAAGCATATAAAGGGTTATAAAGGCATTCCCGGTGTTGAACTTGTTGCAATATGTGATTCACAAGAAAGACTTGCAAAAGAAGTGGCTGAAGCAGAGGGTTTTAAAAACTATTATACTGATTACCGTGAAATGCTTGAAAAAGAGAATCTTGATTTTATAAGCATTTGCACACCTAATGTTCTTCATCGCCCGATAGCCGTTAAAGCACTTGATAAAGGTATTCACGTTCATTGTGAAAAACCCATTGCGATGAATGCCACCGAAGCACAGCAGATGGTTGATGCAAAGAACAGATCGGGGAAAAAGCTTATGATAGCGTTGAACAACCGTTTTACCAATCATGCATGGTTTATTAAGAGGTACGCTGATGAAGGTCTTTTCGGGGATATATACCATGTACGTTGCGGCTGGAAACGTCTTCGAGGCATCCCGGGTAAGGGTGGTTGGTTTACCAATAAAGCAATGTCAGGTGGCGGCCCTTTAATTGATTTAGGTGTACACTTTTTAGATCTGGTTATGTATTTTATGGGGTATCCAAATCCTATATCTGTAACTGGAGCAACATATTCAAAATTTAGTGATAATAAATGTGTTAACTCATCGGCTTGGAGTATGGCAGGCGATGATGAAGGAATTATGGATGTTGAAGACATGGCTGTTGGATTTGTCCGCCTGGAAAATGGCACTACCATAGACCTGGAGTTTAGCTGGGCTTCAAATATTGAACATAATGAGAACTTTTATGAAATTCGTGGAACAAAAGGTGGGGCGATATATCGAGGCGGTGAATTAACTATTATTACAGAGCAGATTTCAACAGTGGTCAAGATCAAACCAAAGCTTGATTTCAAAGCTCCGATCAATGAGTTTGAACACTTTATTGCTTGCATTAAAAACAATGAAGAGCCGATTGCAAAGCCTGAGGAAGCAGTTAAATTAATGAAGATTATTGATGGTATTTATCAATCATCAAAAACAAATAAAGAAGTAATATTACAGGAGGGAAAATAAATGAATTTTTTAGAAAAAGTAGGTCTACAACTATACACAGTAAGAGATGAAGCCAAAAAGGACTTTTTAGGAACACTTGAAAAGGTAGCTACAATAGGTTATAGAGCGGTTGAGTTTGCAGGATTCTTTGATACTCCAGCGGAAGTGTTGAAGGAAACCTTGGAAAGGCTTTCTCTTATGCCCATTTCCTCTCATACAAGTGCAGAATTACTACGCAATGATATTGAGAATGTAATAAAATACAATAAAATAATTGGTACAAAGCACATAGTTCTGCCTTTGACAAAGGTGGAGAGCCTTGATGAACTAAAAGGTACTGCAGCTTTGTTAAATAATATTGCTCCACGCATCCATGATGCTGGAATGGAGCTAGGATACCACAATCATGATAAGGAATTCACTAAATTCAATGGTGAATATGCTATGGATATTCTGTTGGATTTAACACAAAAGGCTGAAGTTTTTCCTCAGTTTGATGTGTTTTGGATTCAGTTTGCAGGTCTTGATCCTATTGATTGGATATCTAAATATGGAAGTCGTTGCAAGATCATTCATCTTAAAGACATGAAAACAAAAGGTGAAAGAGAAAATATTGAAGTGGGCAATGGTGTTGTTGATATGAAAGCGGTTATTGCTAAAGGGTTAGAGGTTGGAGCAGAGTATTTTATTGTCGAACAGGACAATTTTGACAAACCATCCTTGGAATCATGTAGCATAAGCTTTAATAATATTAAAACATTTGCTGAGCAAATAAATATTTAAGTTATACTAAAGTTGGTTTAGCTACTTTTGAATATTGATAGCGTTTGCAACGAATGTAACCCAAAAATGAAATTTATATTTAGACATAGGAAAATTCACTTATGTGTTATGTGTGAATGGTATGGGAGACGAATGTATTTTGACGCTATTGGAGCTAAAACATAATGATAATTATGTATGGATGGCAAAATTTTAAGATGATGGATAATGAAATCTTATTTGATAAGAGGAGGTATTGCTTAATGAAACTTGGAGTATTTACTGTTTTACTATCGGACAAAAGTTTAGAAGACAGTCTTGCATACTTAAAAAAGTCAGGGGTTCAGGCTGTGGAACTTGGAACAGGAGGGTTCCCAGGAAAGGCCCATGTTAATCCAACCGAGCTTTTAGAAGATGATACTGCTATTGCTAATCTAAAAGAATTAGTGAAAAAATATGATATGGAAATCAGTGCGTTAAGCTGCCATGGTAACCCGGTTCACCCTCAGAAGGATGTGGCACGTAGTTTCCATGAGGATTTTGAAAAAACAGTGCTACTTGCTGAAAAATTAGGAATTGAAAGAGTTTGCACATTCTCAGGATGTCCAGGCGACTCACCTAATTCACTTTATCCGAACTGGGTAACATGTCCTTGGCCGGATGATTTTCTAAAAATACTTGATTATCAATGGAATGATGTGTTAATCCCATATTGGAAAAAAGCAGCGAAGTTTGCACAGGACCATGGTGTGAATAA
>JAAYPS010000189.1 GCA_012519655.1 Clostridiaceae bacterium
AATTGATATAGATATGGTATCCAATAAGAGGCGTATATTGATATAGAAATGTATCCAAGAATTGATGTCAAGATATCAAAATAGATACAATTTAAGGCAATTAAGTGGCTAATCAGTGTTACTTTTTAAGGATAAGAATGATACAAGGGGATGAACACAAAAGAACCGTCCCCTTGTGTTGTGACGGAGGCTCACATTGGACGTAAAGCATGCGTTATCTGTAGCAAGTAATATATTAAAAAGTAAAGACATTGAGGCCCCGGTTAGAGAAGCCGGGGTCTTGTTGGCTTTTGTTATGAAAAAGGACATATCTTGGATTTACGCTCACTCCGAAGATAAACTTGCAAACGAACTAATAGATGAATATATGGAAGCAGTTGCGAAAAGAAGCGGACGGATGCCCTTCCAATACATTTCCAAAAATCAGGAGTTTATGTCATTAGATTTTTATGTTGATGAAAATTGCCTTATTCCCCGACCTGATACCGAAATCCTTGTGGAAACAGCGCTTAAGGTAATAGGGGATTATAATAGTGAAAATAAGAGCCCTGCGCGTGTTCTTGACATTGGCACTGGTTCTGGAGCGATAGCGGTGAGTATTGCTTATTATGGCAAAAATGTTGTTGTAGATGCTATTGATATATCGGAAAAAGCGCTGGAGATTGCTAAAATGAATGCGCGGAATCACCATGTTCATGACAAAATCCATTTTATTAATGCAGATTTTTTCAGCTTCAAACCATCGCAGCCTTATTTGGTGGTCATATCTAATCCACCTTATATCCCCAATGAGGAAATAGATCACTTAATGCCAGAGGTGAAAGATTTCGAACCTAAATTGGCACTGGCTGGGGGCGAGGACGGTCTTTGCTTCTACCGTGGTATAGCTTCAAATGTAAGGCAGCTTTTAATGTCAGGCGGAACGGTATTAACTGAGGTTGGAATTGGACAGGATGTTCAAGTAAAAGAGTTGTTTGAAAACCAAGGATTGTCTGTTTCTGTTTATAAGGATTTTGCTGGCATAAATAGAGTTATAAGCGGTACCCTATAACACAGAGTAACACAGAGGGACGGTTCTTTTGTGTTCTAGTCCTCCGTATTGTCAATTTTGTGTTCCTTCTTGGAGAACAGAAATGCACGAACATCATGGATTGTTTTGTGCTCAAAATATATTAAGAATATAACAACAGAACCGTGTAGGCTGTGTCCTTCAGAAGAACACAAAAGAACCGTCCCTCTGTGTTGGTTTAATAAACTTCTGTTAAATGTTTATTAAAGTATTAAGCGGATAAATTGACACATCTAACAATATCAATTACAATATACTTATTAATTTTAGTAACTTTAATTAAAAATCAATGGTGGATCCAGTAACACATCTTACAGATAGTACAGATGGTCTTGAAAACTGTATAACGAAAAATATTATATAGCCAAAGGCCTATTATGGTGGGTATCAATTTCCCTCTGCAGTTTGGGGAATGCTGAAAACTTATATTTAAAATAAGTAAAAATTTGAAGTCAAATCATGGAATTGATATTTTAGTTGCGGAAATTAAAACTAATCTTAGCAAGCGATTATTTTACATGAGGTGAATATATGGAAAGAATTAAATTGTCAGAAAACAAAAGATACCTGATGTATGAAAGCCAGAAACCTTTCTTCTGGTTAGGAGATACTGCATGGCTGTTGTTTCAGAAACTTAGTTATGAGGAAACACAGATGTACATAAAAGACAGACAAAGTAAAGGTTTTAATGTAATTCAGGCAGTGATAATACATCAGGAAAGTAACACAAATGTATATGGTGAACCGGCTTTATTAGACGAGAGCATCACGAAAACATTTGTTAATGGGAGCCCGGATCTGAAAAATAGGAACAGTTATTGGAATCACATAGATAAAGTTGTAGACTTAGCAGAAAAAGCCGGCATGTACATGGGATTACTACCTGTTTGGGGGAGCATTGTTAAGAATGGATCTTTAAACAAGGATAATGTTGTTGAATATGGAACCTGGCTGGCAGAACACTTTAAAAACAGAAAAAACATAATCTGGATTATTGGAGGAGATATCAAAGGTGACTTGTACTATGATATATGGGATACTTTGGGGAACACAATTAAATCCCTTAATCCAGATGCTTTAATGACGTTTCATCCCTTCGGGAGGACGCTGTCTTCTGATTGGTTTCATGATGCTCCCTGGCTTGATTTTAATATGTTTCAATCTGGCCATAGACGATATAACCAGAAAATGAAAGCCGAGGGTGAAGATGATGATACAAGATTAGACATTGGGCAGGACAACTGGCGCTATGTAGAGAAGGCTTATCAGAAAACGCCGATTAAACCAGTTTTGGACGGCGAGCCTTCTTATGAGAGTATTCCTCAGGGTTTACACGACACTACTCAGCCGTTCTGGGATGCAAATGATGTGCGCAGATATGCATATTGGTCTGTTTTTGCAGGTTCATGTGGGCATACTTATGGCCATAATGCAATAATGCAGATGTATAAACCTGATGGTAGTAAAGGCAGTTATGGAGTGCGTGAATACTGGAATGATGCTATAAATGCTGATGGTGCAAAACATATGCATCATTTGAAAGAACTGATGCTGTCAGTTCCTTATTTTGAAAGAATACCCGATCAGTCTGTAATAGATGGTGATTTAGGGGAAAAGTATGATCGTCTGTTAGCAACCAGAGGGTTGGATTATATCTTTGTTTATACCTATACAGGTCGGAGCATTCGCGTGAGTATGGGGAAAATAACTGGCGATATGGTATGTGCCTGGTGGTTTGATCCCGAAACTGGTGATATGCAAAAAATAGGAATATATGAAAACAAAGGAATAATGGAGTTTACACCACCCACAAATAAAAAATCCTGGACTGATTATGTATTAATCATTACTGATAGCAAAAAAGACTATTTTGGATAAACCTTAAGCGATTAAATGCGTATTCATTTTATGGGTCAGAGATAATAATATTTTATTATTTAATTTTATGCGATTTGTATGCGTTATGGATTGCATCGTGCAATGCAAATTTTATATCTGCTTTATGGAGCGAATAGATGCCACAGTTTAAATTGTTTCTTCCGTAGTGCTAATATTGCACCTGTTATAAATGTTGTGTTTGCTCAAGTGCTCTGATTGCAACAAGTAGAGATAATGCTTAACTTATGATAATAGTAATTCATTGAGTTCACTTTTAACAAAGCGTATGCGGTGTTTGTAAGGATAATCATTAATAATGAGTTTTGCCCATGTTCGCTTTCAACAAAGCATATGCAGTGTTAAACTATACTCAATTTTTGGGGGGCTATTAAAATGAAGATAATAAGGCATAAAAATAGGAAGCCTTTTTTCAGGAGATTTCTTGTTTCTTATATATTCATTTTAGTACTGCCCATTTTATTTTCAAGCTTCGTCTACAATGAGGCTGCAAAATTGGTTGAACAGGATGCACGTGAATCAAGACTTCTTATGCTCAGGCATACAAGGGATATGGTTGACAGAACACTTCAGGAGATTGATAAAACCATAGTTGATATCATGTATGCTTCAAATATTTATAATGTTATGTATCTGCCTCCTATTCATGAAGGTTCTCCGGAAATATACACAGTCTGGAATTTTGCCAAAGAGATTCAAAGAATCACTATTTCAAATGATATCTTCAACAGCGCCTTTTATGTCTTTTTTAAGAATAACAACCTTGTATTCTCACATGACACTACGAATATTGGATTTGAATATTATTATAATCATGTTTGTAATTATGACTCCATGAATTATGACCAATGGTATAATACTTTCTTTAATGAAAACTTCAGAAGATTATATTTACCATCCACAGAGGTTATTATCGATTCTCAAAAAACTACGGCTATTACATGTCTTACTTCTCTTAATCCAGGGACTCAAAATGGGAACGATGCTGTTATTGCCTTTCTTATCGCAGATAACGAAATAAAGGAACTGATGTCAGATTTAAACATTAACAATTCGGGATGGGTTTCCATTAGCGACGAAAGTGATAGATTAATCGTCGGTGTAACTAATGACAAATACAATCTTATGGATGAAGACATCAGGATAACTATGTCTGAACTACCCACCGACGAAAAAGAAGGGCATTTCCATAAAAATGTCAATGGTGAGGAAATGATAATTATCTACTCACATTCTATGTATAATGACTGGATATATACTGTTGCACTTCCGGTTGGTACCCTTATGGGGAAGGTTAGGTATGTCAAATACAATGGTACAAGAAGCTAAAGATGCTTTAGGTATGGGAGAAAAAGACAGACTGGAAGTAGTAGCTGACAAAGGTTATTATCAGGCAGATGACTTGATGAAATGCGAAGAAAACGGGACAGTA
>JAAYPS010000190.1 GCA_012519655.1 Clostridiaceae bacterium
GCTAAATAACCCAGCCATCGTTCTTTTCCTGTTACATCATCAGAACTAATTCGAGACTTTAATAAAGAAGAATTAAACAGCATCATTATTTTTTACTCCTTCATTATGTACTTTGGGAAGCTTTGGTACTTTAACTGGGGTAAGGAAAGCCTTTATTCCTTTAATGATATGACCATTAGCCAGCGCTGCAAACCCTTCAGCATAATTGTAAGGAAATGAATCCCCGGCACTCATTGACAGGGAACAGAGGGAATTTGATTCGATAACCCGCTTCATGAACAGAGCACCTTTAATGCAGTTATCACGTTCAATTCCTTCCGGCATTTTTTGTGCCTTACGAAGTTTTGAATGCGCTACCGATAAAACGGCGTTAAACAATATTCGTCCAAAAAATGTCTGTTGCAGATCTGTAAATCGAGAATTCAGCGTTATTGGAAACTTATTTGGAAGTTCGGGTATTTTTATCCCACTCATAGCTTCAAAAGCTTCCTCGGTCATTTTTGATATGTCAGCATCTTTATATGCAAAGATGGCTTCATGAGAGTATGGGGAATCAACATCTTCACCCTTTAGCACTGCATGTTCAGACCAAATGACAGATGTGCAATCACGACAAAGCTGGAATTCGTAGATGCCACTCTCAAGTACCCATCCTTGCACGCCAGTATGATAATAACGAAGCGATTCGATATCAACCTTAAGTGTCACTGTTTTTTGCTCACCGGAACGAAGATAGACTTTCTTGAAAGAGCGAAGTTCCTTTACCGGCTTGAAAACATCACTATGCGGTGCCTTAACATATAGCTGGACCACTTCTGCGCCATCATATTCTCCAGTGTTATGGATATCACAGGTTATTGTAACTATATCATCACTGTGTTCCAGTTTCATATTTTTATAAGTAAATGAAGTATAACTAAGACCAAAACCAAAAGGATAGCGGACCTTTTTATCAGCAGTAAGATAATACCGATAGCCCACATATATACTTTCACGATAGATTTCACGCAAGCATTGACTAAAGTTTTCTCCAAAAGGAACATCCGCATAAGTATACGGCCAGCTTTCCGACAAACGTCCACTGGGATTCTTTTCACCAAATATGAGTTGCTTTACAGCTGTTCCTCCGTTTTGTCCCGGCAAAAACATATGCAGAACAGCATTAACATGATCTACAAAGGGAAGCTCAACGACACTGCCTCCAAACAATACTACAACGACCCGGCGCCCTGTTTTTATGAGATTATCTAATACAGCAAGCTGATTATCGGGTAAGCTCATATACTTCCGATCACAGCCTTCACTTTCAACATAGTCTGTCAATCCTGCAAAGAGAAGAATAGTATCATAATTTTCTGCTTTTTGAACGGCATCATTAATTAATTCTATGTCAATTTCTATACTATTCTCTTTATATCCGCAGACATATTCATATTGAATTTTACTGCTATCAAATGCATTTTTAGGAGTAGTGATTTTTGTTGGATTGATCATCGAACTGCCGGCACCCTGATATCTCATCTTTTCAAAAAGCTCGCCAACAACCAAAATACTATCTTCGCTATTTAAAGGTAATGTACTGTCATTTTTCAGTAAAACCGCACACACGTATATACAAAAATGATGAAAGAATTTTTTATTATGCCCTGGTTGATCTTCCAAAGGATCCAATGATTGTTTATCAAAATGATATTTGGACTGTCAGTTCCCATGTAGGATATTATGCTACACCTTTTTTTCACTATTATGGAATTATAAATTATAAACAGTACAAAATTATCGTTGGACCAACCTTTCAATTAGAAAGTGCAGACCATGAATTACGCAATTTAGCATTTCAAGCAGATATACCTGTTAAAGAAGTGGATAGGTTTATAAAAGCAATGAAAAACATTGTACATATGCCATTATCCAGTGTTTTGCAAATGCTTTGTACTGTTAATTTTGTATTGAATCGTGAGAAGTTAACCCTTAAAGACATAACAATTTATGATTCAGAACAAAGAAACCTCGATAAACTATTTGCTAACCGCATGGTGGATAATAGTTTGGAAAACAATCGACCAGAAAAACAAGAAGATGTTTATACATCCTATTCTGTAGAACAGAAATTGATGGATATTATCAGCATGGGCCAGACTGCTGTATTGAAAGAGTGGCTTTCAACTGCTCCTGCTATTCGACCAGGTATTTTATCCGCCGATTACCTGCGTCAGCTAAAAAATATATTTATTGTCAGTACTTCACTTGCGTCTCGTGTTGCAATCCGTGGAGGTTTAGATGCCAAAACGTCATTTAATTTAAGTGATCTATACATACAGCAAATGGAACAGTTGCATAACCCGGAGCAGATCACCAATCTACAATATCATATGATTATGGACTATACAGAGAGGGTAGAACGGGTTAGAATCGGAAAGCACCCTACTCAACTGGCTATGCAGGTTGCAAATTATGTGCAGAATCACCTATATGAGTCCATTACTGTAAACCAATTGTCATCTGCCTTACATATCAGCCGCTCCCGTTTGACTGCTCGATTTAAGAAAGAAACAGGAATGACGTTAACGGAATTTATCACAAAAGAAAAAATTAAAGAAGCCAAAAGGCTTCTGCAATTCACTTCAAAATCTTTAGAGGCCATTAGTGATTATCTGGCATTTTCATCCCAAAGCCATTTTTCAAGAGTTTTTAAAAACTATGAAAAATGCACTCCCGGAGAATATCGGCGACGGGTTCCATACTCTTCGTAGAATGAAGCTTAAGCCAGCTGTCTTTTGACCAAATCAGTAATAAATCCTTTGTTCGCCATAAGCTCCTGATAAGTTCCACTCTCCACAATTTTTCCTCGTTCCATGACAAAAATCTTATTACAATTCATAATCGTGCTCAGCCGGTGGGCAATCACTACTCGGATAGCCTGGGCAAAAAATAGGACACCTTAATTAAATTTTTTGTATGATTATGTTACGGCTCTTAAAACTTTATTATATGGATGTGAAAGGTCCTTATTTTCAACAACAATAAGTTTGTTCTCTTCTATCATTTTTTCAATACGTAAAGCATACCAACTATCGCTAATAGCCAGCCTATATTCTCCTAAGAGTTTTCCGATGAATACGGCCATAGTAAAATCATTATCAGGCAAATTATTCGCGATAATGAAATCATAAAAATTTTCTGGTACTGAAGTTAGCTTTCCATTTATATTTGCTCGTAATGGTGCATTTTCTACCATTAGTTTCTGCCAATGGTCACTAACAATTCTCTTTTCTATCTGAGTTAATTGTTTTTCTAGAGGTAAAGCTAAGATTA
>JAAYPS010000020.1 GCA_012519655.1 Clostridiaceae bacterium
AAAGCCTCTTTATGGCATTTTGTGATGTCTTTATCTTATCACGCGGTGCAATATGTTGTGGTTGTGCATGTAGCTTGCCATCACATTTTGCACAGCTAGTTACGTAAATGATACATCACAAAAGCCTTTTATGATAGCTTTGCAAGGATTTAACCTTGTCTTCTGTTGTATGGTCATGCTTATAGACCAAAATACCTTTTACGCTAGCAAGGGCCGCTGTCATAGTTGTTATATATGGAATATGGTACTTAATTGCGCTCTTTCTTATATAAGAATCATCATATTGGCTTTGTTTTCCTGAAGGAGTATTAACAACAAGCTGAATTTCTCCATTCAGTATCAAGTCTACGATATTGGGTCTACCTTCATATATTTTCTTAACAAAACGGCTTTTTATGCCATTTTCTTTAAGGTAATTGTGTGTTCCCTCAGTTGCGATTATTTCGAAATCTAGCTCTGAAAACTTACTTGCAATTTCTATCAGGTATGGTTTGTCCTGCTCTGCAATACTCATTAATACTGCCCCTTTAGTTGGTAATGGTGTCTGAGTTGCTTCTTGAGCTTTGAAATATGCAAGTCCAAATGAGTTTGCGATACCTAAAACCTCACCAGTGGAACGCATTTCAGGGCCTAATAGCGGATCGACTTCATGAAACATATTAAAAGGAAAAACAGCTTCCTTAACACCGAAATGTGGTATCTCCCTTTGCTTTAAATTAACAACAGGGGATGGGTTTCCCTTTTCAACTGCAAGGATAATTTCGGTGGCAAGCCTTGCCATTGATACATTGCAAACCTTTGATACTAATGGGACTGTTCTGGATGCACGTGGGTTTGCTTCAATAACATAAACACGATCTTTGTAAATTGCATACTGCATATTCATAAGGCCGACAACCTTCAGCTCATTGGCAATTTTACGAGTATACTCAGATATTGTATCAATATGCTCTTGTTGGAGGCTAATGGGTGGGATTACACAAGCCGAGTCACCTGAGTGTATGCCAGCTAACTCAATATGCTCCATTACTGCAGGTACAAATGTATTTTTACCATCGGAAAGAGCATCAGATTCAGCTTCAATAGCATTTTCGAGAAATTTATCTATAAGAAGTGGCATATCAGGAGTAACACCTACTGCTTCAGAGACGTATTTTTCAAGCATTTCTTGATCGTAGATAACTTCCATGCCGCGTCCACCAAGAACATAGGAAGGTCTTATCATTAATGGATAGCCTATCTCTTTTGCACAAGCCAGTGCTTCTTCAATATTACTTGCCATGCCGGATTTTGGCATGGGTATGTCCAGTTTTTCCATCATATGTCGGAACTGGTCCCTATCCTCAGCCATGTCAATGGTCTCAGGAGTAGTACCAAGGATCTTAACACCAGCCTTTGATAGCTCGGTCGCAATATTTAATGGAGTCTGTCCACCAAACTGAACAATTACTCCAATTGGGTTTTCTTGTTCGTAAATACTTAAAACGTCTTCTACTGTAAGGGGCTCAAAATAAAGCCTATCAGATGTATCATAGTCTGTTGAAACAGTCTCGGGATTGCAATTGACCATTATTGTTTCATATCCCATATCTTTCAAAGCGACCGTAGCGTGAACACAGCAATAATCGAACTCTATTCCCTGGCCTATACGGTTAGGCCCACCACCTAGGATCATGACCTTTTGTTTTTCAGAGATATTATTGTTTATTGCGTTATTGTTATTTGATACATTATAAGTGGAAAAGTAATAGCATGCATCTTCTACGCCACTAACAGGAATGGATTGCCATGTTTGAACAATATTTAACTGTTTTCTTTGACTTCTGATTTGTTCCTCGTTGACATTTAAAAGCTTAGCAAGATACTTATCTGAAAATCCATCTTTTTTAGCCTGTGCTAGTAATTCTTCGGGCAAAGAAGTAGTGCCTTTATATTTTAATATCTGCTCTTCAAGAACAACCAACTCTTTCATCTGCTGGATAAACCATGTGTTAATATGAGTGATTTGGCTCAGCTTTTCGATATCAGCGCCTTTACGTAGCGCCTCATACATAATAAACTGTCTCTCACTTGAGGGCTCCACTATTAATTCCAGCAAATCGTTTAATTCATAGTCATTATAATCATTAGCAAACCCTAAACCAGATCTACCGATTTCAAGGGAGCGTATTGCCTTTTGGAATGCTTCCTTATAAGTTTTGCCAATACTCATAACTTCGCCAACGGCTTTCATTTGTGTTCCGAGCTTATCCTGTGAACCTTTAAATTTCTCAAAAGCCCAACGTGGAAACTTAACAACAATATTTTCGTTTGACGGTGTATATTCAATGAGGCTACCGCCTTTATAATAAGGGATTTCATCAAGGGTCATTCCTACAGCAAGCAATGCAGAAATGAAAGCAATGGGAAAACCTGTGGCCTTTGATGCGAGTGCAGATGAGCGGGATGTGCGAGGGTTGATTTCTATAATAGCAATTCTGCCTGTTTGAGGGTTATGAGCTAATTGAACATTTGTGCCACCTATTACTTCTATTGCTTCGACTATCTTATATGCGTAGTCTTGTATACGTTGCTGCAGTTCGGAGCTTATTGTAAGCATTGGTGCCGAACAAAATGAATCGCCAGTATGCACGCCCATGGCATCGATGTTTTCAATAAAACATACAGTAATCATTTGTCCTTTTGAATCACGTACAACTTCAATCTCAAGCTCTTCCCATCCAAGTACAGATTCTTCTATTAAAATCTGTCCAACCATACTTGCTGTAATACCTCGATTTGCTACTATGCGCAGTTCCTCAATGTTATAAACAAGACCTCCACCGGTGCCACCCATGGTATAAGCAGGACGTATAACAACAGGGAATCCAAGCTCAAGTGCGATTTTCTCAGCTTCTTCAACACTGTATGCTGGCATGCTGCGAGGAGTACCTATACCTAATTTGTCCATTGTTTCTTTGAACGCAATTCTGTCTTCGCCGCGCTCAATCGCATCTACCTTTACCCCTATAACTTCCACATCATATTTTTCAAGTACCCCAGCTTTAGATAGCTCTAAACAGAGATTTAATGCGGACTGTCCACCTAAATTCGGAAGAAGAGCATCGGGGCGTTCTTTTTCGATGATTTGAGTAAGCCGTTCGAGATTTAATGGTTCGATATATGTTGCATCAGCTATCTCTGGGTCTGTCATGATTGTGGCAGGATTTGAATTTACCAATACAATTTCATAACCAAGTCCTTTTAGTGCTTTGCAAGCTTGAGTACCTGAATAGTCAAATTCACAAGCTTGACCAATGATAATGGGTCCTGAACCTACGATGAGTATTTTTCGGATATCAGTCCTTTTTGGCATATGTTTAACTCCTTACAATGTAATATGCGGTTTTCTATTTTACCGCCAACAGTTATTATTTATAGAGTAGTGTAAAATAATAAATCTCAAGTGAGTTAATAAATTATCTTTTTGCACTTAGATGAAATCTATATCTCGCAAAAAACTTTCTAATTTATTATCATATAATATAATTTAAATTGCTTCAATACAACTTTTGAAAATATTCCATTAAATAAAAGTTGCATGTTTTAGTGACGTCAATATAATATAATTAAACATAGTCAGCCAAAGTCAGCCAAAATAGAGAAATAACTTGGCGGGATATAGGCTGCTTTATTTTGAATGCGGTATGTATGGGATATGTTCTGTGTGTGATCGATTTCCATCGATTAATTCTGATAGTGGGGGTATTTGAATGCTCAGATTGCTAATTGCAGAAGATGACAAGGAGACACGGGAGGGATTGTGCGATTGTATTCAATGGCACGAGTATGGCATTGAACTGGTAAAAACAGTATCAAACGGTGTGGAGGCAATGGAATACCTAGAGAAGGAAAATGGGAATATCGATATTCTTCTTACAGATATAAAAATGCCATTGATGGATGGGGTACAGCTCGTCCAAAATCGTCCATCGGTATCAGGGAAACCCGACACCTGAAAGGTAGATATTGTCTTGAAAGAGAAGATTTACAAAGCGGCAGGGTTTTTGATGACTGGGTGGTAACGGGGGCATGGTATCCGTTTGATATACACAATATGACTGGTCATGGACAGGATCCCAGTGAGCCAAAGGATAAAGTTAAGCACTACACTATTCCCTATAGGTGTTTCTTACCTGAGACCATAGATAATTTGCTTTTCACAGGGCGTTGTATTTCAGGCACTCATCTGGCTAGTAGTAGTTTCCGTATGATGCCAATATGCTTTGCTATGGGTCAGGCCACAGGAACTGCTGCATCCATTTCAGTCAATAAAGGTCTTTCACCAGCTGACATCGATATCAAATTACTACAGCGTACTCTATTATCCCAGGGAGTTGAAGCACCCGACGTATCGGGTTGTTAATGCAAATTGATATAATAACCTCATTTATGAGGTTATTATTTATTTTGCGGAACTTATACGATTTTTTCAATCTCAGAAAATGCACATAAGGAGATTGCATGTTATAAAGACGTACAGAAGGAAAAATTTACAACCCGAAATATAGCCGCTAAATGTATGCTATTACAGTTATTGCATTTACTATTTAATCTTGCTTTGTTAAAATAAGAATTGTTCTATATAGATTAAAACGATAGTTGCAAAGAAGAGGCTTAGTAAATGAAAAATTTTAAAAAAAGCATAACACTTATTTTAACGGCAATGATCATTGTTACGTTCACAGCTTGTAACAAAGAGCAAACAAGAGGCGACTTTAGAGTTGACAACAATTCAACAGCGCTGCACAATAGCGGTAAGATTTCAGAATCGAAAAATAATCATACAGATAGTGAAAGCATGGCTCCAGAAAATGATCATACAGATAGTGAAAGTATAGCTCCTGAAGAAGAATTTATTAGTAAAGAGGGCAACGAAACAATACAAGAAGAAATTAGTGGGAAAAATCCAGTACCTGAACATAATAGTATTTCTAATGATAGTGTGGAGCAAAACCAGGATATTGTTAGAATAACTCGCGAAGAAGCCGGACTTTCTACAATACCCTATCTAAATTTTGATAGTTTTGAAATGAACCCTAGAATATTATCTCTTCTTGAAAATTCAACTTTGTATACTCATGACGATTATCGTAACGGATTAATATATGATGATATTTTTCTTATTGTGAGCCAGCGTTTTGACGGATGCATAATAGAGGATATTGCAATAGGGGATGAGATATCAAAAGTATCGCAAATTCTTGGTGAACCAAGCTATATTACAGGTGGTACGGTAGTTTTTAAAACAAAGAACTATTATCTTGGATTTTTAGGAGTTGAAAAGATCGAACAAGCTATTCTTTCTCCAGTTCCTAAGACTTACACTAAAGATATTCTTGAAAAACTGGTAGTTAACTTAAACCAACGGGAATTTGGCAGTATACCTGAATTGCTAATTGAAAATAGTGAAATATCCGAGTTCTTCGACTATGATGGTCATATTCATGGGGGAGGCTGGTATGCGCAATCCATGAACGGTATTTATATTGAGCAATTTGTCGATAACTCCATAACCATTTACAACAACTTTGAAGGTGATTTATATAGAACACAAGAAGATATAAATAAATATGGCATAGTTTATCAAAATAACGACTGCATAATCGATAGAATGTTATCGGCGTTAAATGGGTATAGAAGGACAAATGAAGCATTTGAACAGGAAGGTGTTGTGTCACCTAACGGAAAATACAGTAGTTTATATAGATGGAACTACAGTCAAAGCTATTATTTTATAATCAGGGCAATGGATTATAGTCACCCAGATGTATATATTAGTTTACCTGCTACAGGTGATTATTATTGGCTAAATGATAAATATATTCTGTATCAGGATTTTTTCAGTCAAGCACCTATTTTACTAAATGTAGAGACTGTTGAAACAATTAACATATTTGAAAATGTAGGAGTTTTTGAAGTGGATGATTATGGATTCTATTCATTTAAAATTAAAGGCTATCAAGATGGAGAAATAGTAGTTTTTTACGAAGATGAGCAAAAAGAGTACATAATTAATTATTCTTTTGATCCCATGGGAGAGATCAAGTTAAATCATGAATGATAGATCGAGCATAGAAAAATGCCCCATTAAAATGAGATTTAATGACAGAAATCCGAATGCAAGGATAGGTTATAAAATATCCCTGCATTCGGATTAACTGATTATGCGATATACAATTTGAAATCCATCCATATTTATGAAGATGGGGAAATTAGAATTCCCCATCATAACTGACAAGCGTTGCACTTTTTACTCCATCAATACTAGATAGCTCGGAAACAAACCAAGTGTTTTCATCTTTTAACCTTATTTCATATGTTGCCTCAGTAATACCATCAGTAATTGTTTTTGTTTTTAATTTCTTGTGAGCTATATCATTAACCACTTCTGTAACAGAACTCTGACTTTCACTGTTATAATTTATAACTAAGAGGTAAAAGCTTGCATTACTTCCACGGATATAACTAAACGCGATAATAACCACAGCGATCATCAATGAGGCTGTTATTGAAAGCGAGTAGAAGCCCGCACCTGTAGTAATTCCAACAGCAATTGCCCAGAATAAATATGCTAAGTCCATTGGTTCTTTAATGGCGGTTCGAAATCGTACAATACTTAGTGCGCCAACCATACCAAGAGATAATGTTAAGTTCGAGGTTATTGGCATTATAATAAAGGCAGTAATCATTGTTATACAAACCAAAGAAAAATTGAAGGTTCGGTTATATACAACCCCCTGAAAGGTTATTTTATATACAAAATAAATTAGCAGGCCTACTGCCAAAGATAGCAACATTACAATTATTATTCTATTTGGATTAAGTGATAAATTCCCCATTTCCTCAATAAATTTTTTCTTGATTATGTCACTAAAGTTTATAGTATTATTATTCATCTTCTTTCACCTCAAAAAGATCTTTCTGTAAATTTTCTACATAATAAATATTTTGAAATAGACATCCTTTCACTGTTAAGTTCTGTGAGTATATTTGAAAAAACAGTAGGAAGGAATCTATTAAATTTCACTTCCATAATCATGAATTTTGGGTCCATGACATTTAGTAAAGGAGCATTTGCATCCCATAAATCATAAGCGTAAAGCCCCGAGCGAAGTTCCATATCAAAGGTTATGCGCACATTTTCAATAGGGTATATGTATGTTTCTCTTACATAATCAACCAGAACACTGGGTTTTAGTAAAAGAGTTTTCATTTGAATATATACATCTGATAAAAGAGCGCTGTTATAGTTCATCAATGAGTCGATGTTCCCGGTAAGTAGATTATTGCATAAATCTTCCGAAATGAGTTCGGACTCCTTTTGTGTGTATTGTCCTTCCTTACCTTTTCTTTCGAGCTTTATTACCGAGTTACTATGGTTGTAAATACGTATTCTATATTTTTTTCTTTTACCTACCCCATTTAGCTTCTCATAATAGCCACTATTATGTATATCATCAAAATACAAGCTTCTTACATGGTATCGGCTATTAGAATCTCCATGAGGATCCTTGTTCATAAATTGTATGAACCTATTTCTAAGTCTCAAATACTCGCTGCGATTTATTAAGAACTTATATTCATGTCTGTATTTTTTTATTGTTGTCAAATCAAACACCTCAGACTAGGTTAAAACCATAGCTTCTCATTTCTTCATCTGTTAAGTTAAAGTATTGTTTTATATACATGTTAACATAATGCGGTCTTGCTGTAATAAAATCTTTAAGTTTTTGAACGCATGATTTCCACAAACTATATGAGCCTGTCCATCTATTATAGTTTCTCTTGATTTCTGGTTCAATACCTTCTGCTAATTCATCAATCATTGAGAGCACTCGTTGTGTTTCAAATGTATTGTTCATATGGTAAGCAAATCGAGTTAAAAATTGGTTTCGAAAATTATCATTCTGCAAAAGCCCCATTTGTACTGTTGTGGAGAACCAGTTGCCGGCACCCGTACCAATAGGGTTAAAAACATGACTTACGGTGTCATGGTCAACTCTCCTGAATGCCATATCAAAATCAAACAAAATCCATCGCCATTTCGAACTTACTGATCTCTCCCTCCAGAATTTAATATTTCCGTTATCAGTGTTCGCTGCATATATAACAGCAATTTGGTAATCGATGAAATTGTCCACATCTATTAATGTTTTTAAATACTCGTAGTTTTCATCAATACTTAAATCATGGCTTTTTATATATTCAAGAACCGATTCAAAGTGTGAGTAATCGCCTTGATGTACACGATTATTACCTTCTATTATATCCAGATTGTCGGGGTTTGTTAAACAATTGTTAAATGCAAGAAAATGTTTGTCAGTTGATTCTCTAAGAGTATACAGCCCCCAGTACTCACCATTTAAGTACATGACTGCAGGGCGATAAGCCTGGTAATCGATTTTGGTATCTTTCATTAATTGACTTATGAGTATATCACGTATTTTTGTGTTGCCATTGTCCTGGCCAGAGTTTCTAAGAACAATGGATTGATATTTGCTCAAGTTTTTTTCAGGAAAGACAGGATAATTTATATATTCATTTCCATACTTTTTTCTTGCTTCTATAGCAAAGGATTTTTGTTCTGCTGCGCGGGTATATTCACCGTGGATTGAAAGTCCGGCATCGATGCTAAACGCCAAGCTTCCATCTACCTCATAAAATTCAATATGGGCGGGCTTTTCCCACTCCTGCCAGAAATTCGCACCCTTGTATGGGTACTCTTCTTCGGCATGCTTGCCCATAACGTATATTCCGGTATCTTCATCCCAAAGGTTTTCAGGATTAGTTGTGACTGATATTGTTACAATGTCATTGTTGGGCTCGACAAAATATGTATTTGTAATAACCTTACTTGGCAGACAACCTTCTTTATATGCACGGGCGTTTATTACAGTTGTTGAATTGATTTGTATTGGTTGAGAATACTTCAAAGAATCAGGTCCTGGAATAGAGCCGTCTGTGGTATAGTAAACTATAGTTTTATCATCATTAGAATTTAAACACAATGAAAGGCCCGAAGGATAAAATCCTCCTGAATCTGAAAAAACAGGGCTATCACAGTATGCTACATAGGCGTTTTCCTTGTCATTGGGTAAGTTAGGTGTTGGATTTGAAAAGTAAAAAGACTCGATAGCATTGTCCAAATAGCCATAGGATACACCCTCGGACAGTTCCGGAATATACAATCTTTGTATTATATTTCCTTCAGGGGTAGAAAAAAATAGTGCATCACCTTTCGCACTAAGACCAAAATCGGTATACAAGAATTTTTCACCTGTAAAACCAGTGTAATCTTTTGAAAGAAATACTATTGCTGTTTCACCTGGTTGAACTGTATATGGGGGAAAAGTCCACTTATTGAAACAATTACCATCATCTGAAAGCATATATCCTTCAAGGTTTTGTACGCTTTCACTTGTATTTTTTATTTCAATCCAGTCATGATAATCTCCATTTTCATCGGCTAATGTGGTCTCATTTCTGGTCATAACCTCGTAGATCACAAAAGGACTGTCATTTTTTTGCATTCCAACAAACAATTCATAGCCTTCTGTTGTATTTGGAAAGCCGGGGGTGGGGTGCTTTGATTCTACCCATGCACCAGACGTCTGCCTTGCATAGGAACAGTCACTGGAAAGACTACAAATACAGGCACAGTCAGCAACCTTCCCTAAGTAATTTGTTAAAAGAATTGTATCTTTTTCTCTATTAATTTTAAAATTAGTATGTAAATTATTGATTGGATTGCTGATGTTTTTACCTGAACAGAATACAATTTGATATTCCCCTGGTTTTAATATTATATCGGGGAATCGCCACTGTAATGGATCAGCTTCATCGTCTGACAAAAAATAATCTGATAATAATATGTTTTCCTCACTACAATTATATATCTCAATCCAGTCAGGGTAATCGGCAAACTCATCCTGTATAAAGGAGATATTTTCAGCCATGACCTCACTTATGTACAAGTTAGGACTTTCCATTATTTTGCTTGCACCAAAAGCGGCAACTCCATCATCGGAATTTTGAAATCCTGGTGTGGGCAGCTGAAATTGAACCCATGTATTGGGAGAGTCAAAACTTCGACCATATGAGAGATCAGTTCCTATTTCTGGAATAACAATCTCCTCAATTATATTTCCGTGTGGATCGGTAAAAACAAGACTTTCGCCCTTCGAGCTTAACCTGAAATTTGTATGTATCTGATCACTATTAACTATATCTTTGCCCGATGCAAACACAACAAGGAACTCTCCGGGTTGTATTTCACAATGAGGAAAAATCCATTTTACCGGTTCGTTAGGATCATCCGAGAGTCCGTAGCCTTCAAGATTTATGACTGTATCACTTTCATTTATCATTTCAATCCAGTCAGGGGAGTCACCTTGGAAATCGAATAAAGTTGACTTGTTAGAGGTCATAATTTCATTAATTGAAACCATGGTATGGGTTGAATAAACCGGGATAGCATCTCGTGTTTGAATATATTGGACGGTAAACGTAATTATCAACGATAGTAATATGATTAGTAATAAAGTATTTTTCTCGGTCATATCAAAATCCTGCAACTTCCTACTATTTCATAATTATAATAACATACCAAAGTTGGCATCACAAATGTATTTTTCAATGTATTCATATGATACTACCCTCTATAGATGGACTATGAATGATGACCGCAGAAGCCTTAGTCAGAAAACATTTCAACTATGTCTATCATTTCATCATATTGGTAAGATAATATTTCTATGAATTCTACCACTCTTTTATCTTTTAAAACTGGTGGAAATGTCTTGTAGAGTCTATCGACAAATTCTATTTCTACTGAGTACTTGTCAGGTTCTAAAGCGATAGGGCAAAGATTTAAGCTTCTTGGGTCAATTCTAAATTCTACTCTTCCGTGTTCATTAATGTAGGGGACTAAGGGGAAAATTCTACATGACAGAGGACGTTCTTGTCTAGGGCAAGTGCCATCGCATACTAAAAGCTTTATACAATAGCCATCCGACAGTTTAATGTTCGAATCCTTAATGTAGCACCAACTTTTATCAATATATAAGAATTCTTCTCCGGGGAAAAGTAACATTCCATCGTCGTCCGAGCCCGAACAGCATTTTTCATTGCATAATTCTCCACAGTCAATATTTAGAGGTGTTGTATTACCCAACCGTTTAAATGCTCTTTTATAAAGCCGTATATATTTTTTTTTATGCTGATTTGTAATTAACTCATTTATGTTCATATGATTCCATTCTGTTTGATTTATTAAAAACTTTTAGTCACATTATTTGCTAATACACTCTTGCTTAGAGTTTATTATCAAATATATTATGTGCGTTTTTTATTGCCGCCATAGTAGGAATAAATAACTTTTTCAAATAACCTACCGGGTAATATTCTCTTTACATAAACAGATAATTTTTGTTCAAATTGTCCGGCTTTATATCTAAGCCTTGGTTTCTTACTTTCCACTATTTTTCCTATTAACTTGGCCAAGTTTTCTGGTTCGTCTCCATGGGACTCATCATACTCTATTTTTTCGGTTACTATCTTAAATAGATCTCTGTAAGGTGAGTCTTCGGAAGTTGCAGCTTTTGCATGGGGTCTATATTTTTGGGAACCAGATTTATGATCTGTGGGCTCAACAATGACAACATTTATACCAAAATCTTTGGTCTCCAGGCTTAAGGCCTCTGAAAACCCTTCAATGGCAAATTTTGAAGCACTATATGCGCATTGGAACGGGATAGCCAGTAAACCCATAATGGAACTGAAATTAATTATAAGGCCGGATTTTCTATTTCTCATGTAAGGCAGTACAGCCTTGCACATCCTGACAGTTCCGATTAGATTTATGTTCATAATCTGTTCAAATTCTTGGATGGAAATGTCTTCAACAGCTCCCAAAACAAGCATCGCAGCACAATTAATAAGCACGTCGATTTTTCCTTCAGTGCTAATAATGTTTTGAACTACATGGTTTATGGAGTTTTCATCTGTGACGTCGAGGTACACATTTTTAAGACAATTTGGGTCGGGCTCACTAAATGATCTTGCTGCAGCATATACTATATGTCCTAAACTCCTAAGATGGTTAGAAACGGCAAGACCTAGACCTGATGAAGCTCCAGTAACAAGGATAACTTTTTTAATCTGTTCCATAGAGATTTTCTAGCCCCCTTTTTTTCTGCCAATACAGCAAATAAAAGTTTCCGGATAAACGTTGACAGTAAAAAATAGATATGATATAATAACAAACTGCATCATAATATTATGCTGTAAGTGGCTACATTGGGAAATGAACGAATTTTATTATAGCATATTATTTTATAGGGCACAATATATTAAGGAAAATTTTGCATTTAAAATGACAGATTGGGAGAATGATAGCGTTTGATCTACTATGTTGTAATTTTATAACTGCATGATTTGGATTAGGTTCATGAATTTGGTAGTGCGCGATTTTCCTAATCTTTTTTTGCTGTTTAAGGGTTTGAGTCTATTATTATCAATAATAAAAAGTACATATATAAAGCGATTGCTTATTTACGTTATTTTCTTCAGATACTTGCTGATTTATACAGAAATTATCTAAGAACAAGTATACAAAAAGCTATGAGGTGATATTGGATGGTACATCCTGTGCAATTGGGTAGAACAACCCGAATGAGCTATTCTAGAATTAATGAAGTTCTTGAAATGCCAAATCTGATTGAAATTCAGAAAAATTCTTACGAATGGTTTTTAGAAGAAGGTTTAAAAGAAGTTTTGAAAGATGTTTCTCCTATAAATGATTATACGGGGAATCTTGTCATGGAGTTCATTGGGTACTCTTTGGATATGGATAACATTAAATATTCTGTTGAGGAATGCAAGGAACGTGACACTACTTACTCTGCACCACTAAAGGTTAAAGTTCGCCTTATAAATAAGGAGACCGGTGAAGTAAAAGAACAGGAAATATTCATGGGTGATTTCCCACTTATGACAAAAACAGGAACCTTCGTAATTAATGGAGCCGAGCGTGTTATTGTTAGCCAATTAGTTCGCTCTCCTGGTATTTACTATTCTGTTGATCGAGATAAAACTGGTAAGAAACTATATTCAAATACAGTTATTCCAAATAGGGGTACTTGGCTTGAATATGAAACAGATTCAAATAATATAGCCTATGTTAGGATTGATCGTACAAGGAAACTGCCAATAACAGTTTTACTTAGGTCATTGGGCTATGGTACAGATGCACAGCTCATGCAGCATTTTGGTGAAAATGAAATGCTATTGGCAACAATCCAGAAGGATAATACAAAAAGTGAAGAAGAAGGCCTGCTTGAAGTATATAAGCGTCTTCGTCCGGGTGAACCACCGACAGTCGAAAGTGCAAGTAATCTTATAACTAACTTGTTTTTCGAGCCCAGAAGATATGATTTATCGAAGGTTGGCCGCTATAAGTTTAACAAAAAGCTTGCTCTTGCAACGAGAATACGTGGGCATGTTGCAGCTGAGGATTTGGTTGATGGCCAGACAGGAGAGATACTTGTTGAAAAAGGCAACACAATATCTCACGATATTGCATTACAAATCCAAAATTCAGGTGTTAATGTTGTTAATTTAGATGTTAATGGGAAAACAGTTAGGGTTATCGGAAATAATACTGTTGATATTCAACCATACATTGATTTTGAAGCTTCTTCTGTGGGTATCACAGAAAAAGTTAGGTATGATGTCCTTCAGCAAATACTTAATGAGTACAGCGATGATGAAGACATTAAGAGCGCGATTGACAGCAATAGGGATCTACTAATACCTAAAACAATAACTATAGAGGATATTGTATCGTCAGTTAACTATATATTTGGTCTTGATGATGGAATTGGCACACTTGATGATATAGACCACCTGGGGAACAGAAGATTGCGTTCTGTAGGTGAGCTTCTTCAAAACCAGTTTCGTATTGGGCTTTCCAGAATGGAAAGAGTTGTTCGTGAAAGAATGACAATTCAAGATATTGACATTGTTACACCACAGCAACTTATTAATATACGCCCAGTAACAGCTGCTATTAAAGAATTTTTTGGTAGTTCACAGCTTTCACAGTTTATGGATCAAACAAATCCATTAGCTGAATTAACTCATAAGCGTCGTTCAAGTGCTCTCGGGCCTGGTGGATTATCCCGTGAACGTGCAGGGTTTGAAGTTCGTGACGTCCACCACTCTCACTATGGTAGAATGTGCCCAATAGAAACACCAGAAGGACCGAACATAGGTCTTATTGGATCTCTTAGCACATATGCCCATATTAACGAATATGGGTTCATCGAAGCACCATATAGAAAAGTGGATAAGAGTGCAGGTAAGGTAACCGATGAAGTATATTACATGACGGCTGACGAAGAGGACGGTTATATTATTGCTGAAGCAAATGAGCCTCTTGACGAGGAAGGACGTTTCATCAGTAAACGAATAGGATGCCGCTTCCGCGATGAAATAATAGAAGTTAATCCAGAAAATGCTGATTATATGGATGTATCTCCTAAACAACTTGTTTCTGTGGCTACAGCAATGATTCCATTTTTAGAAAACGATGACGCAAACCGTGCATTGATGGGATCAAACATGCAACGTCAGGCAGTACCACTTGTACGTACAGAAGCTCCAATTGTTGCAACGGGTATCGAGTACAAAGCAGCAAAAGATTCAGGTGTTGTAGTAGTAGCCGAGCGTAGTGGTGTTGTTGAAAAAGTAACTGCAAATGAAATTGTAATCCGTGTTGATAATGGCGAAAAAGATGTATATAAATTATTAAAATATAAAAGGTCGAACCAAGGAACCTGCATTAATCAAAGACCTCTTGTTAAAAGAGGGGAGATAGTTAATGAAGGAGACATAATTGTTGACGGTCCTTCCACTTCCCAGGGTGAGATTGCTCTTGGTAAAAATGTATTAGTGGGCTTCATGACATGGGAAGGATACAACTATGAGGATGCTGTACTGATAAGTGAAGAGTTGGTTCGTGATGATGTTTATACCTCAATTCATATAGAGGAGTACGAATCTGATTCCCGTGATACTAAATTAGGACCTGAAGAAATAACCAGGGATATTCCCAATGTTAGTGAAGATTCTCTAAAGGATCTTGACGAGCGTGGAATTATTAGAATTGGTGCAGAAGTACGTGCAGGAGACGTATTGGTAGGAAAAGTAACTCCAAAGGGTGAAACCGAACTTACTGCTGAAGAAAGACTACTTCGCGCAATATTTGGTGAAAAAGCAAGAGAGGTTCGTGATACATCCTTGAGGATTCCCCACGGTGAATCGGGTATTGTTGTTGATGTTAAAGTGTTCTCCCGTGAGAATGGGGACGAGTTGCCTCCAGGAGTAAACCAGCTTGTTCGTGTATATGTTGCACAGAAAAGAAAAATATCAGCAGGGGACAAAATGGCAGGTAGACATGGAAATAAGGGTGTTATTTCACGTATACTTCCCGTTGAAGATATGCCTTATTTACCTGATGGAACTCCTTTACAGGTTGTTCTTAACCCCCTTGGTGTTCCTTCACGTATGAACATCGGACAGGTATTAGAGGTGCACTTAGGCTATGCTGCAAAAGCTTTGGGCTGGGAGATAGCCACTCCTGTATTTGATGGTGCGAGCGAGATAGAGGTTATTGAAACGTTGAAGAAAGCAGGTCTGCCTGAAGACGGCAAGACAATACTATATGATGGTCGTACAGGTGAGCCTTTTGACAACCGGGTAACCGTTGGATATATGTATTATCTGAAACTAGCCCACCTTGTTGACGATAAGATCCATGCGCGTTCAACAGGCCCTTATTCTCTTGTTACTCAACAGCCGCTGGGTGGTAAAGCTCAATTTGGTGGCCAGCGCTTCGGAGAAATGGAAGTTTGGGCATTGGAGGCTTATGGTGCAGCACATACATTGCAGGAGATTTTGACGGTTAAATCCGACGACGTAGTTGGACGTGTAAAGACTTATGAAGCAATTGTAAAAGGTGAAAACATTCCAGAACCTGGTATTCCAGAATCATTTAAGGTTTTGATTAAGGAATTACAGAGCCTTTCGTTGGATGTTAAAGTCTATACCGAAGAACAGAATGAGTTGGCAATTGAGGAATCTGACGACGATGATGATATAGAAGAACTGGACGTAAATATTGAAGGTAATGAGGACGATGGCCCTCAAGAAGCTGATTATGAAGACAATGTTGAATTTTTGGATGATGAATTTATCGTTGAAGATAATATAGATAGTCTAGAAAATGCTCAAGAATTGGATGTAGATGCGGTTGATAGGCTATTTGCGACTGATGATGATTTGCTAGATGACGATGATGACATATAAGGAGGGTGACGTAGCGTGCAAGAATTAAAAGAATTTGAAGCAATACGAATTGGTTTAGCTTCTCCCGAAAAGATACGTGAATGGTCACACGGCGAAGTGAAAAAGCCCGAAACAATAAACTACAGAACACTTAAGCCTGAAAGGGATGGTTTGTTCTGTGAAAGAATTTTTGGTCCTACGAAGGATTGGGAGTGCCACTGCGGTAAATATAAGCGTATACGTTATAAAGGTATTGTATGTGATCGATGCGGTGTTGAAGTTACACGGTCAAAAGTGCGCCGTGAGAGGATGGGTCATATTGAGTTAGCAGTGCCTGTATCTCATATTTGGTATTTTAAAGGTATTCCAAGCCGGATGGGATTATTACTTGATATGTCACCGAGGACTTTGGAAAAAATATTGTATTTTGCCTCTTATGTTGTTATTGATCCGGGACAAACGCCCTTATCAAAGAAACAAGTTCTAAATGAGAGGGAATATAGGGATAGTGTAGAAAAGTTCGGAAGTAACTTTAGAGCTGGTATGGGAGCCGAGGCAGTTCATGAATTGCTTGTTGACATTGATATAGATGCCCTTGCAAAAGAGCTTAGAGCCGAATTAGAAGAAAGCACGGGCCAAAAGAAGATCAGAGCAATAAAAAGGCTTGAAGTAGTAGAGGCGTTTCGCTCATCGGGTAATAAGCCAGAATGGATGATACTGGATGTTATACCGGTAATACCTCCTGAATTGCGACCCATGGTGCAGTTGGATGGTGGGCGTTTTGCAACATCTGACTTAAATGATTTATATCGTAGAGTAATTAATAGAAACAACAGACTTAAAAGATTACTTGATTTAGGTGCTCCTGAAATTATAGTTCGAAATGAGAAAAGAATGCTTCAGGAATCTGTTGATGCTCTTATAGATAACGGGCGCCGTGGTAGACCTGTGACAGGACCTGGTAATAGACCTTTAAAATCACTTTCGGATATGCTCAAAGGTAAGCAGGGACGATTCCGTCAAAACCTTTTAGGAAAGCGTGTTGACTATTCTGGACGTTCAGTTATAGTTGTTGGTCCTGAATTGAAAATATGGCAATGCGGTTTACCAAAAGAAATGGCGTTAGAGTTGTTTAAGCCGTTTGTAATGAAAAAGCTGGTTGAAGGAGGACTGGCACATAATATAAAGAGCGCAAAAAGAATGGTTGAACGTGTTAGACCTGAAGTATGGGACGTTTTAGAAGAGGTTATAAAAGGTCATCCCGTACTCTTAAATAGAGCACCAACGCTTCACCGTCTTGGCATACAAGCATTTGAGCCAGTTCTTGTTGAAGGACGTGCGCTTAAATTGCATCCATTGGTATGTACAGCTTATAATGCTGACTTTGATGGTGATCAGATGGCAGTACACGTGCCACTTTCTGCAGCAGCACAATCTGAAGCAAGGTTCTTAATGTTATCTGCAAATAACCTTTTGAAACCTCAGGATGGTAAACCCGTTACAGTACCAACGCAGGATATGGTTCTTGGTTGCTACTACTTGACTGTTGATAAGGATAATGATTTAGGAGAGGGTAGAGTTTTCTCCAACTCCGATGAAGCTATTATGGCATATGATAATGGTTATATATCCTTACATGCAAAGATCAAGGTTAGAATGAAACAAGTCATTGATGGTGTTGAAAAATCTAAAATAATTGAAACAACTGCAGGTAAATTAATTTTTAATGAAGCAATACCTCAGAATCTTGGTTTTGTTGATAGAAATGATCCTGATACAGCGTTAGACCTTGAAGTTAATTTCCTTGTTAGTAAGAAAGAATTAGGTGAAATAATAGAGCGTTGTATAAATGTCAACGGAGCTAATGTAGCTGCTGTTGTATTGGATAAAATAAAAACACTTGGATTTAAATATTCAACAAAGGGTGCTGTTACTATAGGTATTTCGGATATGATTATTCCAGAAGTTAAGCAGAAATATCTTGATGAAACAGACAAAAAGGTTGAAATGATAACAAAGCAATATCGTCGAGGTCTAATTACTAACGACGAGAGGAAAAATGCAGTTATCACAGCGTGGAGCAAAACAACTGAGGATGTAAAAAATGCATTAATTGAAAGTATGGATAAGTTTAATCCTGTATATATGATGTCCAAATCAGGAGCGCGTGGTAATATTAATCAGATAAGACAGCTTGCTGGAATGCGCGGACTTATGTCTAATACTTCTGGTGAAACCATAGAAATGCCAATCCGTTCGAACTTCCGTGAAGGACTTAATGTTTTGGAGTACTTTATATCTACTCACGGAGCGCGTAAAGGTTTGGCGGATACCGCTCTTAGAACTGCGGACTCAGGGTATCTGACTCGTCGTCTTGTTGACGTGAGCCAGGATGTTATCGTTCGTGAAGATGATTGTGGAACGGACGATGGAATTGTTGTTTCTGACATTACTACAAGTGGCGAAAAGATAGAAGGACTTGAAGAACGTCTTACAGGTAGATATGCAGCTGAAGATATCATTAACCCACAAACAGGCGAAGTTATTGCAAAACATAATCAGTTACTTGATTCTAATTTAGCTAATAAGATTGTAGCTGCAGGCTTGAAAAAAGTTAAGATACGCTCAGTATTAACATGTGATTCAAGAAGCGGAGTTTGTTCAAAATGTTATGGAATAAGTCTTGCAACTGGTGGAGAATGTAATGTCGGTGAAGCTGTAGGAATTATTGCAGCTCAATCAATAGGTGAGCCTGGAACCCAGTTGACCATGCGTACATTCCATACTGGTGGTGTTGCAGGGGACGATATTACTCAGGGTCTTCCTCGTGTTGAAGAGCTGTTTGAAGCAAGAAAGCCAAAAGGACTGGCTATTATTTCAGATATTGCTGGTACTGTAACAATGAAGGAGACTAAAAAGAAACGTGAAGTAGTGGTTTCTAACGAGTCGGGTGAAGCACATACCTACCTCATTCCGTACGGATCAAGACTGAAGGTCTCTGACGGAGAAGTAGTAGAAGCAGGAGATGAATTGACAGAAGGTTCTGTTAATCCTCATGATATCCTGAAGATTAAGGGTATTTATGCAGTACAGTCCTACTTATTGCATGAAGTGCAGAAGGTTTACAGGCTGCAGGGTGTTGACATTAACGACAAGCACGTAGAAGTTATTGTCAGACAGATGATGAAGAGAGTTAAGGTTGAAGAAGCTGGTGATACAGAACTTCTGCCTGGTAGCCTTGTGGATATGTTTACTTTCAATGATGCAAATGAGAGGGCAATAGAAGCTGGGCTTCGTCCGGCAGAGGGCAGCAGAACACTACTGGGTATAACAAAAGCATCATTGGCTACAGATTCATTCCTTTCAGCTGCATCTTTCCAAGAAACCACAAGAGTTTTGACAGAGGCTGCAATAAAGGGAAGAATAGATCCATTGTTAGGGCTCAAGGAAAATGTAATATTAGGTAAGCTAATTCCTGCAGGAACTGGAATGAACATTTATCGTGATTTAGATGTTGAAGTAGGTACACCTCAAATAGAAGGTGAAGAGGAAGAAATAAAGCTTGAAATATTATAAATAGTTTGAATATGTCCTGATTCGATGGATATAGTTTTACGAAATGTAAAATAGAATATTTATATCTAAACTTAAAAGCGGCGGTTAATCCCGTCGCTTTGTTGATTCTGAGAGGCATGTTGCCATGTGGCTCGTTTGAAAGAAAACAGATCAATGAATTATTAAGTATTTATGCAGAGCATTTATCTCTCTTTTGAAATTTAGAGCAGGTTTTTCTCGTGCTACCATCACAGTAGCGAACAGAGAACAAACTACAAACACCAAAGTATTCGATATTTGTATTTGATGAAAAAGAAAAATACACACAATCGGAGCAACGGTATCCAAGATGTCTTTGCAAAGATTCTATCTCAAAGGACATATAACTTGAACAACAAAAATTTGGTAGGACTATGCCCTTTTCACGGCATAAAATTTCGTTTCTAATACCTACCGGAATTCCTCTTATGCAATTTTTGCAACACCTTTCATTCAAACTACTTTCCCTCCAACACAGGGGACACAGGGGGACGGTTCTTTTGTGCTATTTGACACAGGGGGACGGTTCTTTTGTGCTATTTTCCCTGTATCATTAAGAACACAGAGGGACGGTTCTTTTGTGTTATTCTCCCTGTATTATTACAATATATTTAGAAAAATATGATAGATTAATTATAGCATAGGAACTTGTTACTAAACAAAAGTTGGGAAATAGGAATAATTGAAAAACAAGTTGTGTCTTTATCACATCCATAGATTTGGGGGGATAGATTATTATACACATTTGATGTAATATTAATATGAAGTGAACAAGCTCAGCTCCTTTTTAAATAAGAGAAAGCTGAAAACTGGGGGGATTTTATGAAGAAATACATAACTTACAGGGATGCTGTCACAGGATATGAGATACGACAATATACGCAGGGACCCGAGAGGAATACCAAGCTTTACTTTACCACTGAGAATTTCACGGTAGATGATCGATTTTTTTTCTGCAATAGGCAAATACCAGAAAAAAATGAAGTATATCAGGGGAAAGGTGAACTTTATAAGGTTGAGGTTGAAACCGGCGAAATGAAGATGGTGGCGGGAAGCGATTACAGAGGCTTTGCCATGGACAGATTTGAAAATTATGGTGTAATGACAAAAGGAAATATCGTATGTAGATATGAATGTGATACAGATCAAATAACAGAAATAGGCGCTCTACCCGAAGGTGGTAACATTACAGGTCATCTGACCATTAGTCGCAGTGGTTTGATTGTCTGTGGCTATAAACAAAGAAATTGCATTTATGCGTTGGTAATCATGGACCAGAAAACAGGGAAAAGCGAAGTTGTCTACCAAAGCGATTACAATCTTGGTCATACTCAGGTTTGTCCTACCGATGACAATTTCATTTTCTTTGTTCATGAAACCGGCGGAGATGCTTTACAGCGGATGTGGCTATTTGACAGAAAAGCTTCCGTGGCACGCCCGTATTATGTGGAAATGGAAAATGAATGGATTACTCATGAGGTTTGGACTGCTGATGGAGAAAATATTGTTTTTATGAAACTGCCCTGTTTTATGATGATGGGGACGAAGGACGGTCACAGCTTCCGCGTAGTGGCAAAAGAAGATCAGCTTCTTCACCCAGGTGTATCCCACGATTCCAAATGGTTTTGTGCAGATCGTATAGGCTATCTTGGTGTTGAGAGTCCTAATCTGGTCTACCTTTTTAATGGTGAAACGGGTAACCCTCTTGTATTAGCAAGTACGGATACTCCTGGAACTGGGGCAGATCATCTACATCCATCCTTTAACCGCAAAGGAGACATGATTTTATTTAATCGCCCATTTGATAATGGAACCACACAAGTATGTCTAATTGATCTGAATCAGGTGGAACGGCCGTGACCAGTTGAAGGAGTGTTCGAGTAATGAATTCTAATATTTGCTTCAATTGAAACGCCATTCGGTAAAGTATAATTATATGTGTATAAATAAAGTTATGTGGTATTAAGGGCTATGTCTGTAAGGTTGCGCGACGACTATAGTTTTTTTTAGTACTGTAAAATGGTTATAATAACTACATTCAAGTAACGAGTTGAGGTTTATATGAAAAAAGGACTAAATGGCTTTGAACTAAAAATTATCGCAATTTCTTTGATGTTTGTTGATCATGTGGGCGCGATATTGTTTCCAACAGTTATGATTTTTAGAGTAGTGGGGCGCCTTGCTTTTCCTATTTTCGCATTTTTTATATCAGAAGGTTTTTTCCATACCCGCTCGATTAAGAAGTATTTGATTAGATTAGGCATATGCGCAATAGCATTCCAGATACCTGATTGGTTTTCAAGAATTTATTCTATAGTTACCGATACGCCGGGTTTTGGAGTCAGTTATTCGCTTAACATATTTTCAACTCTATTTCTTGGCTTATGTGCAATCGTTTTATTTGATATGTTGAAAACAAAAAGTGTATGGCTGGCTTTCCTGTCTACACTGGTAATTGCAGCGATGGCTGAGGTCATAAATGCTGATTATGGAGCATATGGGGTGTTTTACATTTTTCTTTTTTACCTTACAAAGGGAAATATCCACAATATGATACTAGGTGGAATCCTTTTACACGGATTTTATGGTTTGTATGAAATGAGCACTTCATTTATCAGTACAGGAACTGCGATATTTACCCATTCAATTCAAATTTACTCACTTGGTGCTCTGCCCATAATAGCTTTATATAATAATGAAAGAGGGCGAAAGGCGAAATATTTTTTCTACATATTTTATCCAGCGCATTTGATTATACTTTATGCCATTGATTGGATCTTAAGGGGATAAGGTGGTTAGTGGTGTGCAGAACACAAAAGAACCGTCCCTCTGTGTTCCTCTGTGTTGGGAAAAGTGCACAAAAGAACCGTCCCCCTGTGTTGTCCCCTTATGTTGTCTTGTGCAGTCGCCCTTGTGCAAGATTCAATACCATTATATAATAACGATAGAGAACATATGGTTATGGTGAAGTGCTTTTTCTCTATGTTTTATCCAGTACATTTGGTTGTGTTTAATGCCATTGATTGGATCTTAAGGGGGTAAGGTGGTTAGTGGTGTGCAGAACACAAAAGAACCGTCCCTCTGTGTTGGGAGAACTGCACAAAAGAACCGTCCCCCTGTGTTCATATTAAGGGCATAAGGTGGATACCGGTGCAAAGAACACAAAAGAACCGTCCCTCTGTGTTACCTCTGTGTTATCTGTGTTCAAGAACCGTCCCCCTGTGTTCCTTTGTTGAGGTGACTGTATGAAGCCAAGTTCAGAGATATATAAGTCAGCAAGAAGAAGAGCGCTGCGAGAGTATTCAAGTTATATTTCACAAGGTCGGAATGGCTATTTACCATTTTTGGATGGTGTACTCAAAAATATAGAAATAGCTACTGAGGTTGACTTGGGAATAATTGAGCTGCCTGTAAAGAAGGTAAAGGGAACTTATACGCATATGCGAAGCACATCTTTTTCCCGGAATTATTTACCTCTTATTGACGAAGAAAGTGAGTTCGCAAGTAAATGGATAGCTGTTTACGAAGCCCAGATTAATGAAGGGCTCAGAGACCCAATAAAAGCTTATGAATACTTAAACTGGTTTTATGTAGTCGAGGGAAATAAGCGTATCAGTGTACTTAAATATTTGGATGTAGACAGTTATAATGCCCATGTAACCCGGATGATCCCCAAATATGATGAGGAAAATAAAGATATACGCTTATATTATGCATTCTTAAAGTTCTATAAAAAGACAGGATTAAATGAAATATGGTTCTCGGATGAACGCAGTTTCGAAGCTATGTGGAAGCTTATCCGTAATTATGAGCCTCCAGATATTATGTTAAAGGGCAATGATAGGTTTAAGTTTTTCCGAAGTGCTGTGTACAGAGTTTTTCGGAAAGTTTACCATGAACTTGGTGGACAAAGATTACCCATTACTACAGGTGATGCGTTTTTAGATTATCTTAGGGTAAATGGGGTACCTGAACAACTTTTCGAAGATGACTTAAAACCTTCTTTGCAAAGGTTTATTCTTGAGCTTGATTATTACAAACCAAAATCAAATATATTAATAGAAACTAAGCCAGTTCTCAAAGATGAAAGAAGTTTATTTAACCGTTTGACAACAATTATGCGCCATGATGATAAAATAAAGGTTGGATTTGCCCTTGCAAAGGATATAAAGACATCGAGCTGGTCATATGCACATGAATTAGGAAGAATGCATCTTGAGACCGCCCTTAAGGATAATGTTGAGACTGTAAAAATTGAACAGGTGCCAGAGTCAATAGATGCATACGAGAGGCTATCCTCTCTTGTTGAGCAGGGTTGTGAAGTTATCTTTTCTACAAGTCCTGAAATGATCAATGCCACTTTGAAGTTGGCCTTGAATCACCCCGATATAGTATTTCTGAATTGTTCAAACATGTATTCATTTAAACATGTAAGAACCTATTTTGGAAGAATTCATGAGCCTCGCTTTTTGTCTGGAGTGATTGCAGGTGCTCTTACAAAGTCGGGGAGAGTTGGATATATAGCAACATGCCCAACAGCTGAAGTGATAAGTGGTGCCAATGCATTTGGTATAGGAGTAAAGATGGTGAATCCTAACGCCGAAGTTTCAATTGATTGGACATGTGATTGGGATAATGAAGAAAGCACACATAGTGCTGGTATAAGGCTAGCGAGAAAGGGTGCGGATATTTTGTCTCATCACAACACTCTTGCAAATCGAAAATTTTCAAAAGAATACGGTGTATACACAATAGACTATGACGAAAAAACCGACACATACACACCCGGAAGCTACCTTTGTGTGCCCGTATGGAACTGGGGAATATTTTACGAGAAGATAGTACGCGGTATTATGGAAGGTGGCATACGTTCCGCTGAAGGAACGAGCAAGGGTAAGATTTGGAACTATTGGTGGGGGATGGATTCGGGAATTTTAGATTTTTTCTATTCAAAGAAGCTTATACCTCTCGAAACACAAAAACTGATTGATTTATTAAAAGATACAATTATTGAAGGTAAGTTTAATGTATTTCTAGGTCCCTTATATGATCAGAAAAAGACACTACGTATCCCTAACAATAAATTTGCAACAAGAGAAGAGATTTTCAGTATGGACTACCTCTTAGATTTTATTGAAGGCGTGATTCCAGATAATCATAATCATGGTCAGTTTTCTGATTTGTCCACTGGGAAAATGAGCTAAACATAAACAAGGTAATACTGTACTCGTAGCTAATTCAGCGATAGACTTTCTATAAAGCTAAATGGGCTAAACACCAACAATATAGTACTCTAAGCAAGGAATTGGTAAAGACATGCCATAGGTATTGTTGCTAAACATCAACAATATAGTACTCGTAGCCATTAATTATTGTTGTATTTTTGTATTGGTTTATTCTATTTACACGTGCATAATTTAGGTGCATGTGTCCATGGAACATGAACTTTGGATTATAGTCGTCCATAAGTGTAAGAAAGCTTTTAAAACCTGTATGACAAAGACCTGTTCCATCTCCTATTGAAAATGCTGGGGCATGAGTTACTAGAATATCGAATCCGTCATTTTTCCTTAGTTGGCTCCTTAATTTACGTATTCTTTTTTCCATTTCTTTCTCGGTATATTGATGGGGACGACCGCTGTATTTCATTGAGCCACCCAAGCCTAAAAATCTATATCCTTTATAGGTTACAATTTGGTCCTCAATCGAATCACATCCCTCGGGAGGATGGTTGGTATAGATTGTATCGTGATTACCGTGCACATAAAATAACGGTACATTCACCATTGTAACCAGAAATGATAGATATCTTGGTTGCATATCACCACACGAGATAATTAAATCAACATCTTTGAAGCGTTGTGGGTCAAAATGATCCCAAATATGATCGTTTTCTTTATCAGATACTAACAAAATTTTCACAAGGACCTCCAAGTTTAAGTTTTCTAAGTCAATCTATATATGGAACTTTTTCTGTAGGTATATTCGAAATTCATCATTTTTTTGGACAAAGAACAGGAAAATACCAATAGGAAGGCAAACACCTGCCACTATCAATGACCAAAACAATGAAAATCCATTATCAAAAACAAATCTATTTATAATAAACTCTGTGCCTATACAAAAAACGCTTATATTACAGAATAAAAGTCCAATAAAAGAAGGACCACTAAAGAATTTAAAGTAGGAAAGAATAATAGTAATTAAGCTAACGACAAAAATAAGTGTTAATATTGGCAGTGCCAGATGGAAGAACCAACTCTTTGCTGTTGCTTGCTCAAGTAAATACAAGTATAATCCAGTGCTAATGTAAGCTACAATAAGCATAAAAATAGGTCGGTTCTTTCTGAATAGAAAACCAAGTAAAAAATAAACCCAAATTAATAAAAGAGAAGCTACCGGATAAATGGACCAGGATAAAAACCCCCCGGAATAAAGATTTAAAGATATTAGAAAAAAGACTACAGAGTAAATATCAATCGTCAGTACTTTAAGTAAACTATAGCGTTTTATAAGAGCAGGGTATGCAATTAGTATCCAAAAAAGTATTAGGGATGACACAGGATAAAAAGACCAACTGATTGTGTGATTTCTGCGTACATCAATCATAAGACACACAATGAGCGGTATTACTATAATAAATGTCATTAAATACACAAATGTCTTACTTGGTACAAGATTTACTTGTTTGGTCCGTTTCCTTTGTTTTCTTTCAGGATAGGTACTGTGTGTATCTTCATCTAATTCCTCAGGTAGGTAAACGGGTGTTGTACACAGCGGACAGGAGGTTAACTGTTTGTCAAGTTCAACACCGCACTTTACACAATATGCCATTAAAACATCTCCCATTAATTATATTATTTAAAAATTATACATTGCTTTCTATATTAACATGTATACCCATTTTTATAAGTTTTGTAAAGAAAATTCTTTCAAGTTCAGCGTCTTCAATCACTCTGCCAAATGTTATATACAGCTTATCTTTAAAACTCGTCACCGAACACCCCGTTTTATTAACAGGACCTGGTCCCGGGACGAACTCAATGCGTTCAACAAATTTTGCTACTTCTTCAGGCATCTCAACACGTCCAAGATTTGAAATTGTACCCGAAAAGAGGTTTTCTCCTAATCTCTTATATAGAACTGGGAAAAACATTCTCTTTATGAAGAGGGGCACAATCCGCACAAACGGGTTCTTCTGCCCACCTACATTTCGACTTAGCTGCCTGCTAATGGATTTTTCATTTATTTCAGTCATCATACTATAATGAACAATTCTTAGTATTTCGTCAAATGAATATTCACCGAGACGCGGGTCTATCTTGGGAATTACAAATAAAGAAAAATTGCGCATGGTTTTCGAAGGATATATATTCCTCATATTAACAGGCACAGAAATGGAAATTGGTCTTTTGCGTTTAATTTTCTTTACACGTTCATTTTGGATGGTCTGCATAGCATCCATATATATTGCAGTAAGAAGTACAGTAAGCGAAACATTTAGTTCTCTTGATTTTGACAATACTTCATCCAGAGGTACAATACCTGTGATTACATAATAAAGCCCCTTTTTTAAAAGCTTAGATTTTAAATGAAAAGCGGGCTCACCTGTTTCAGGTAGTGGTAGCGAAGGTTTGTAAAACCTGTTGTAAGAGTCCTCAAATTCTTCTTTGTCGGGTTTTTCATCTATGGTTAGTATTCCAGTTGAATCTGAAAGTTTTTTACCTGCATCTTTCAAATACTGATACACCAGTGCTTTAAGGAAAGTAACTGCTCCAGTTCCGTCGGTCAATGCATGGCAAAATTCCACAGCTATACGACAGTTATAGTAACAGACCCTGAAAAGAAAGTTGCGGTTTAAAATTGGTGAAAGGCGCCCGCAAGGATATTGGACATCCTTTTGTATGCGCGGCGTCTTGGGATTATGCTCAAGATAGTACCAGAATAATCCTTTGTTCAATTTCACCCTATAATAGGGAAAGCGCTCAATAATTTTAATTAATGCTGATTGTAAAATTGACGGCTCAACAGGTTCTGTTAACGTTGCAGATAAACGAAACATAGTTGTGATCCTGTCGGATTGAATCGAAGGGTATAATATTGCGGCATTATCTAACCTATACCAAATTCTATCTTTGTTTTTTTGCTCATTACTTGCCATATAAATCCCCTTGCCCTTTTGGATGCATGTTTCCCATTTTGCAATTACAATATAACATATACCTTATATGCCTGCAAACCATCGTGTATAATTTTTTGATCTGAAGCAATAAGGGGATCCATATGGTCTAAAACCATACATGTAGGACTATATATTTAAAATGTCCAGCAGCGAAGCTATAGTCGTTACTGGTCTAATAACTATACATGTAGGGCTATATATTTATAATGTCAAACAGCGAAGCTGTTGTCGTTACTGGTATAGTAACTATTCATGTAAGGTTGTATATGCCTCCAACCTCCGAGGTTGATTAACTAAGGATGAAGAATAGGGTTTAGTTTTTACAGCTTATTACTGTAAGTAATTTGTGGATGAATTCTAAGCTGAAAAGCCTTGTACTTTGCTCTTTGTACTTTGCTCTTATCCTGCCTCCTTGTCATCATTAAACATTTTATATTGACCCATAAATAGAGAGTAATAATCTCCTTTTAGCGCCATCAACTCATCATGGTTGCCAGCTTCAGTTATCCTACCATGGGATATGTAAAAGATACGGTCAGCATTCTTGATGGTTGAAAGCCTGTGGGCAATTATTATGGAAGTACGCCCCTTAAGAAGTCTTTCTAATGCAATTTGAAGGGCTTTTTCTGTATTTGTATCAATTGATGAAGTAGCCTCATCTAAGATTAGTACCTGTGGATCAGCTAAAAGAGTTCTGGCAAAGGAAATAAGCTGACGTTGTCCCACTGATAGCCTTGAACCTCTTTCATTCACCTCTGTTTGATATCCATTTTCCATTTCTATAATAAAATCATGGGCCATAACTTCTTTTGCAGCTTGAATAATTTCTTCATCCGTCGCATCGGGTTTGCCATATCTTATATTATCCATGACAGTTCCAGAGAAGATGAATGTGTCCTGCATCATTACACCTATTTGATTTCTTAGTGAATCAAGAGTTACTTGTGCAAGATCATGCCCATCAATAAGGATTCTACCTCCCTGTATATCATAAAAACGGGTGAGTAGATTAATTATTGTAGTCTTGCCTGAGCCTGTAGCGCCTACAAGAGCAATTGTTTCTCCAGGGTCTACTTTAAAACTCATATTATTTATAACGGTAACATCCTTCTCATAACCAAATAATACATTGTCAAATTCCACTTCACCTTTGATGGGAGGAAGCTCATAGCTATCTATGGCATTCTTTATTGTAACTGGTTCATCAAGAGTCTCAAAAATACGCTCCAAGTATGCGGCTGCTACAATTATTTGATTGTAAAAATTGCCAAGATTATTAATAGGAGCCCAAAAACTGGTTATATATGCTGTGAATGCAACAAAATCTCCAGCAGCTAAACTGGCATTAGTAATCCATGAAACACCGGCTATATACATCAATGATATTGTAAGCACAGATATATTTTCGGTTATTGGCCATAACAATATATTAGATCTTACAGCTAAAATATGAGAAGTGCGGACATCATCACTGGTTCTCTCGTAGATTCTTTCATTTACTTCTTCTCTGACAAAAGACTGCGTTACCTTTATACCAGTAAGCGATTCATGAAGATAAGCATTCATATTTGATTGTTTCTGGCTAACCTTTTGCCAACGAGTTCTTTGTATGTTTTTTATGATATATATAACAATTATTAGCAATGGAACACCTGCAAGACTTACAAGAGTTAGTCTTATGTTGATTGATACCATAAAGCAGACAATTAAAAGCAGGCTGAACAGCTCGGTTATCATGTTGATTATACCGTTTTGTAGCAAGTCATTTAGTGAATTAACGTAATTTACCACGCGTATAATTATTTTGCCATGTGGTCTACTATCATAATAGGTAAAGGATAGCTTTTGCAAATGGATAAATAAATCCCGTCTTAAGTCGGCTATAACATTTTGTGCAAGTCTTGCCATAACTCTAATTCTGTATTTCAGGCATATCATGCTTATTACAATGGAAATGAGATATACAAAAGCCACTATAACTAATTTAAGTATTTCTCCCGCAGGGATAAGCACATTTATTGCATACCTTAATAGATATGGACCCATCAATATTGCGATGTTTGTGAGTATTACCATCAAAAGTGTTTTGATAATATCTTTTTTATGAGGCCTTACATAAGTCCATAGCCTTTTTAAGTGTTCTATATTAAATTCTGTTTCAAGGGATTCGTCTACATCATATTTATTTCGAGCCATTAAATGACCTCCTTTGTATCACTACTTTGATTGAAATCTCCCATTTGGTTCATATACACATCGTAGTATAGTCCTTTTTTCTTTAAAAGGTCATTGTGTGTACCCCTTTCCACAATCCTTCCTCTATCCATAACAAATATTTGATCGGCTTTCATTACCGATGAAATCCTGTGTGTAATTAATAAAGTAGTTCTTTTTCGGTTTAGCTTTTGAAGAGCTTTTTGAATCTTGAATTCAGTTTCTATATCAAGACTTGAAGTTGTGTCATCCAGTATAAGAATATCCGGATCCTTTAATAGTGTACGGGCAAGAGCAATCCTCTGCCTCTGTCCACCTGAAAGGCCTACCCCGCGCTCGCCAATGATGGTATCATAACCTTCCGGAAACTCTTGTATAAATTCATCGGCTTCAGCTATTTGAGCTACCTTAACAATATCATCAAAACTGGCGTCTGGAACGCCATATGATATATTACCTTTAATAGTGTCAGTAAAAAGGAAAATATCTTGCATGGCAATGGAGACTTTATCCCTTAGGGTTTTTAAATCAATATTTTTTATATTTATTCGATCTATAAGTATTAGACCTTCATCGGTCTCATAAAACCTGAGTATTAAATTCATAATAGTGCTTTTTCCAGAACCTGTGGCTCCTATAAACGCTGCGGTTTGACCGGGCTCTATTACGAAGTTTAGGTTGTCAAGAACAACATTTTGTCTATATGCGAAACTCACATCTTTGAATTCAACCTTACCCTTTATATCTAAATCGTTTAGCCTAATACCGACATTCTTAATTTTTGGCTCGGCATACATTAGTTCCTGAATCTTGCTGCTACTTGCATTAAAACGCTGAAAATCACTTGTAAGCCATCCTATCATTCGCATTGGCATGTTAAATCTATGTGCAAGGCCCTGGAAAATTACTAGCTCGCCCACTGTAATACTGGCTTTTGATACAAAGTATCCTCCTACGAGCAAAATAACAAAAAATACTAGGTTGACCATAAAATCTAAAGGGGGTAAGTATTTTTCCCACATCTTAGAAATGTTTAAGTTTTTTTCTTTGAAAGCTTCATTTTCTTTATCAAATTTATGTATTTCAAAATCCTCATTCGCAAAGGCTTTTACTACTCTATGTCCGCTTACATTTTCCTGAACAGCTGTGTTGAGCCTTGAGAATTGGTGTCTGGATTCTTGTAATGTAGGCAGAATTACTTTTGCAAACTTTCCAGTGATTAGACAAGTTACTGGAGATAGTGCGAAAATACAGAGTGCGAACACAACATTAATTTCCAGCATCATCCATATAGCAAATATTAGTGTTACAATGCCCTTTAATAACTGTGGAATTACATGTGCTAATAAATGTCTGACAGCGTCCATATCACCAGTCATTCGTGCCATAATATCGCCAGTCCTGTTTTTATCAAAGAAAGGGAAATCTTGCTTATTAAGTCTTTCATATGTATTTGTTCTTATGTCATGAATCACATTTTGTGAGGCCTTTTCCTGAAGATAGCTGTGCATATATGAAAGTGAGGTTCTAAATAGTGTTGCAGCTATTAATGAGAGCAAAAGAGGCTTTAGCAAATCAGTATTTTCTGCCATAATTACATCATCAACAAGCCGCCCCAGAATTTGTGGAACGTAAAGACTTAAAACCGAAAAAATGGCTAACAGCAGAAGTCCAGCTCCGTATAGCCACTTGTATTTCTTTAAATAGCCCCAAAGCCATTTAATGTTTGACATGTATAAATACCCCCAAAAAAATTTGTTGCAGTTTTTCCACCGCAACATCTGAGCAATTATTTCATATTATTATTTTATAATCAGAATTATAATATGATTTAGCAGAAAGATAAATGTAGGATCTTATCCGTTTGATGGAGTATATTAGTTTTTTTAGGAATGTGTTTTAGGAAAAAAGCAAATAATCATATAACCTTGTTTCAACCAACAAGATGAAAAATAGTATGACATGAGTTTTTAACCAAAGGGATAAGAAGTGTGATATAATTGAAATACATAATTTCTAAGCACATAATGTTTTAAAATTTCTACGCATAAGATTACAAGGTGAGTAAATGAAATCCGAGATTATTAACCCCCATTATTTCAACCCAAGAGTATTATTTATTATGCGCAGATTCTTTAGTTCAGTAGATGAAGCGCAGAGCCACTCTCACGATTTTCTATCTCTAATTTACATAATGAGCGGAGAAGGCAAGTATGAAATAGCTGGAGAAATATATGATGTTTGCGAAGGAATGTTTTTTATTTGCAATCCAAATGTGACACATCATAGAATACTATCAGGAAGTCAGCGTATAGAAGAATTTCATGTGGGTATTTCAAATTTGCATTTAAAAGGTTTGCCAGAGAATCATTTAACACCAAAGGGTGAGAATCCACTGTTCTCATTTAAGCATTACGGTGTTCAATTTTCTAATAGCATAGGTGAGATTATTGTTGAGCAACAGAAAAATGATGAGGGCAGTGTACTAATGTTGAAATGCATCGTAATGAAGTTATTGGTATATATTATAAAGGAACGCTATGTACCAGACTGTAAGCATGAGAAAAACGTATTTATGCTTGAGCAATACGAGAAAACTGCCATGATAAACAATATAAGGGCTTTTATAACTGAAAACTACATGAAGCCAATTTCATTAGCCAAGATTTCCGAGAATACTTATTTAAGCCCTGTATATGTATCGAAGGTTTTTAAAGATGCAACGGGTGAATCACCAATAAATTACCTAATCCGTGTGAGGCTTTTTAAAGCTTGCGAGTTATTGAATGAAACTAGTTACTCAATCAAAGAAATAGCAAGCTTTGTAGGCTACGAAGATGCTTATTATTTCAGCAGACTCTTTAAGAAATACTTTGGTATGCCACCAATGTCCTATAGAAAAGCAAAAGAAAAACCAAAGTTTAGAATTCCATCTTAAATAAAGGGGAATGAGGTTTTTGCTTGGACACGGTTGTAAATACCACTATTTTTATATTATAATTTATTAAACGTAATTTAATAGAAATGTCCGTTACTGAATGAAAACAGCTAACTGGAAAAGTTTTAAAGAATGCCTGATTTAGGCTCAAAAAGCAAATATAAAGGAGAGTTGTTTATGGCAAGAAGAGGAGGCTTCCCCGGTGGTGGCATGGGTGGAGGCAATATGAACAATATTATGAAACAAGCAATGAAAATGCAGAAGGATATGGAAAAAGCACAAGAAGAGCTTGCTGATAAAACCGTTGAAGCTGCAAGCGGAGGCGGTGCTGTGAAAGTAATTGCTACATGTGGAAAGGAAATAAGACAAATTGAAATATCACAGGATGTTGTTGATCCTGACGATGTTGAAATGCTACAGGACCTTGTTCTAGCAGCTGTAAATGAAGCGCTTCGTAAAGCAGATGAAGAGACTCAAGCTACAATGAGTAAATATACTGGCGGGCTAGGAAATATGCCCGGGCTATTTTAATGGGGTAATTTATGAGTATGTATGCAGCGCCGGTGGCTAAGCTTATAGATGAGTTTGAGAAGCTTCCGGGAATTGGACATAAAACAGCACAGCGTTTGGCTTTTCATGTATTGAATATGCCTTTAAACAAGGCAATGAATTTTGCAAACACAATTGTTGAAGCAAAGAAAACTATACATTATTGTGATATTTGTGGGGACTTGACAGACACTGACCCATGTAGAGTATGTAGCGCTCAAAATAGGGATGGTTCGGTCATTTGTGTAGTTGAAAGCCCAAGAGATGTAATCGCAATGGAACGGATACGTGAATATAAAGGTTTATATCATGTTCTTCATGGCGTTATTTCTCCTCTTGATGGTACAGGACCCGATGATATAAATATGAAATCACTAATTAAACGCGTGGGTGAGGGCAATATAAAGGAAGTTATTCTTGCAACAAACCCAAATGTTGAAGGTGAAGCCACAGCAATGTATATTTCAAAGCTCATAAAGCCCATGGGTATTAAAACAACGCGTATAGCGCATGGACTGCCGGTTGGAGGAGATTTGGAATACGCCGATGAAGTAACATTGGCAAAATCACTTGAGGGAAGAAGAGAGATTTGAAATTGCCATATTCTCATCCTTTAATACTCCTTAAAACTTTCCTATTCCTTGACGAGCTTTATTACCATAGAGAAACAGGAATATAGGCGATTGAAGGATTTGTTTTCTCAAGTGTTTAAAATGGAGTAAATATAATAGTTGTAGAAAACCATAGGGAAAAGATAAAAGGTATATCTCGGAACTATGGTTTTTTATTTGGATTTGTACTTTTGCACTATTGACAGATGATAGAGATAATAATAAAATAATATATGAATACATGAGCGCATATTCATATAAAGCTCTGAGGTGAGGGAATGAAAATGGAATTAGGACCAATAGAAAAATGTATCAGTGATGTTATACATGAAGATGTTGTAAACAAAGTTAAAGAAAAAATGCATGATGAACAGATCTTTTATGAATTGGCTGAATTGTTTAAAGTCTTTGGTGATTCCACAAGAATAAAAATACTATGGGCATTGGATGAAGCAGAAATGTGTGTCTGTGACATTGCTTCATTACTAAGCATGTCCCAATCTGCAATCTCTCATCAATTGAGGGTTTTGCGACAAGCCAATTTAGTGAAGAACAGAAAAGAAGGAAAAGTGGTATATTACTCGCTGAGCGATGAGCATGTAAAACTGATATTTAATCAGGGGTTAGCTCATGTAAATGAATAACGAAATACGGAGTGAATATATGAAAAAACGTTTTTGGCGAATAATGGTTGCTGCAGTATTTTTTACTGTAGCCAAAGTAAATAATTTAAACATTGAATGGTTAAATACTGTTCTTTACTTAATTAGTTATACAATTGCAGGTGGAGATATTATTGTCCAGGCATTTAAAAATATTGCCAGAGGCAAAGTTTTTGATGAAAACTTTTTAATGACTATTGCTACAGTTGGTGCAATATTAATAAGTGAATATGCAGAAGGTATTGCAGTAATGCTCTTTTTCCAGGTTGGTGAGCTTTTTCAAGACTATGGAGTTAATAAATCAAGAAAATCCATTGCCAATCTAATGAACATAAGACCTGAGTTTGCCACTGTTAAAAGGGGAGAAGAGCTTATAACAATGGACCCGGATGAAGTTAAGGTTGGAGACATTATTGTAATTAAAGCAGGAGAAAGAGTACCTCTTGATGCCATTGTTATTGAAGGGAACTCCATGGTTGATACTTCTGCCCTAACTGGTGAATCCATCCCGCGGACAGTAGAGGCAGGAAATGAGATTTTAAGTGGTTGTATTAATGTTAACGGGGTTATTACAGCTGAAGTTACTAAGGAATATGAAGAATCCACAGTAAGTAAAATTCTTGATTTAGTGGAGAATGCCAGTAGCAGAAAATCACATTCAGAAAGATTTATTACCAGGTTTGCTAAATACTACACCCCGGTCGTTGTAACTCTCGCAGCTTTATTAGCTATTGTTCCTCCACTTGTTATTAGTGGAGAAACCTATAGTGATTGGATATATAGAGCATTATCGTTTCTTGTGGTTTCTTGTCCATGCGCACTTGTTTTATCCGTACCGTTAACCTTCTTCAATGGGATAGGTGGGGCGTCCAAAAAAGGAATTTTGGTAAAAGGGAGCAACTATTTAGAAGCTCTTGCTAAAACTGAGGTTATTGTTTTTGATAAGACAGGAACATTGACAAAGGGTGTTTTTAATGTACAAGAAATTAACTCTGATGGTATTTCACAAGAGGAGTTATTAGAGTTGACAGCTTATGCAGAAAGTTACTCCAATCATCCTATTTCTAAGTCGATACTTAGAGCCTATGGAAAGGAAATTGATCATAATAAGGTTATTGATGTGGAAGAAATATCAGGACATGGTGTTAGTGCAACAGTGGGCGGTAAAGAGATTTTAGCTGGTAATGCAAAGCTTATGAAAAAAATGAATATTACTTTTACTGATGTGGAATCAATTGGTACAGTTGTTCATGTTGCAGTGGACGAAAAATATGTTGGATATATTCTAATTGCAGATGAAATTAAGGATGATTCAGCACAAGCCATTAAAGAAATTAAAGCAACTAATGTAAAGCAAACAGTAATGCTAACTGGTGATAGAAAAAATGTTGCTGAAGATGTAGCATCCCAACTAAACCTTGATAAGGTTTATGCTCAGTTATTGCCAGTAGATAAGGTTGAAAAGGTTGAGGAATTACTATTACAAAAGTCTGAAAAAGGAAAGTTAGCTTTTGTGGGTGATGGTATTAATGATGCCCCGGTTTTGGCCCGTGCAGATATTGGTATAGCAATGGGTGGACTAGGCTCAGATGCCGCAATTGAGGCAGCCGATATAGTCCTTATGACTGATGAACCTTCCAAGATTGTAACAGCTATGAAAGTTGCTAAGAAGACTTTAAGGATCTCAAACGAAAATATAGTATTTGCTATAGGCATAAAAGTAGCTGTGCTCATTCTAAGTGCTATAGGTGTGACTACTATGTGGGCAGCAATATTTGCAGATGTAGGAGTGACTATTTTAGCAGTACTAAATTCTTTCAGAGCGCTTAATGTTAAGAGTGTATAGCAATTGTTTCTCATAGAATTTACTCAAGTTTATCAGTTCTCTTTTTATAACTGTATAAATATTATCATATGTTCTCCTTGAATCCACTTAAGCTTATCAGTTCCTTTAGAAATCTCTGATCTATATAGACTGCGATGAATGAAGACCCAATTAATAAGCCACTTAGATGCAAGGCGTAGATTATCGATGAAATTTGTTTTGTTGATAATTACATAAAATTAACATACAATATATTTAGTTAAAGCTATTATATTAATGATTAGCATATTGCGATGTTACATATTTTGTAGCAACTTATCTTTTTGAGAACAAGTGTAACGAAACAAAACGAGAAGTTCCCCATCTTTTAGGATGGTGGAGTACGTCACATAATAAGATTGAATTTACAACATAATAATATGAGAAATAATACTGGAGGTAATTAATATGAAGGTACATAAGGCCATCATACCTGCGGCAGGACTTGGAACAAGGTTTTTACCTGCAACAAAGGCACAGCCAAAAGAGATGCTACCCATTGTAGATAAGCCTACAATACAATTTATTGTCGAGGAAGCAGTTGCATCAGGCATAGAAGATATCATAATTGTTACAGGTAGAAACAAACGCGCAATAGAGGATCATTTTGATAAATCATATGAGTTAGAGGAAGTGCTGGAAAAGACCAATAAAGAAGAGTTACTTGCTTTGGTTAGAGATATTTCAAATCTGGTAAATATCCATTATATTCGCCAGAAGGAACCAAAGGGCTTGGGGCATGCAATATATTGTGCTAAGGCTTTCATAGGCAACGAGCCATTCGCTGTGTTGCTAGGTGATGATATTGTAAAATCAGATGTTCCATGCCTAAAACAGCTTATTGATATTTATGACAAATACAGGACAACTGTTCTTGGAGTACAAAGAGTACCTCAAGAGGATGTATCAAAATACGGAATTGTAGCGGGACGACAAGTGGATGACAGAGTTTTTAAAGTAACCGATATGATAGAAAAGCCCGAGATAGATGAAGCACCATCCAATATAGCTATTTTAGGGAGATATATAATATCACCTTCAATATTCTCATACCTGGAAAATGTATCACCCGGCAAAAATGGAGAAATCCAGCTTACCGATGCTCTAAAAGACATGATGCATCATGAAACTATGTATGCCTATGATTTCATAGGCAGAAGATATGATGTGGGGAATAAAATGGGCTTTTTGCAGGCGACAGTTGAGTTCGCTCTTGATAGGGATGACTTAAGGGATGAATTTAGTTCTTGGTTAAAGCAAATTGTTAAGGATTAATCCATGAACATCAAAAACACACCATTAACAGATTGCGTGATAAAAATTATTATGTTAATATACAGTTTATATTACAGATTTAATATACAAAAGGTTTCTTGAACAATATATATTTGAAGTAATATAGCGAAGAGGATGCATTTTGAGTAAGCAGAATGATGACAACAAAAAATTCAGAGAGAATAAAACTCTGCGTGCTTTGGCACAATTTTCGCAGATAGGATTTACTTTAGCAGCGTCTATATTTGTTGGTGTATTATTAGGCAAGTTATTAGATGACTTGTTGGGTACTACACCATGGTTACTTTTCATATTTTCTTTACTGGGTGTGGGCGCTGCATTAAAATCAGTATTCAATATATCAAGATGACGATCGGATAATAAAAGATAATTAAGGAAGAGAGAATGTATGAAGTTATCTGACTTAGCCAAGCGAATGATTATTTCAATATTAGTTATATCGGTGGTATGCCTTATAGGTTCAATAATTTACCACCGCTCTTTTGCCTTTCTTCCCTTTTTGTTTGGCACAATTATTGGCGTCGCAGTTAGCATATTTAAAGTTTTTCTACTAGAGAATGCAGTGGACAAAGCTCTAACAATGGATAAAAATGCTGCAGTAAAATATATCACGGCTCAGTATTTTCTCAGGATGCTGGTTTCTGGCGTTGCGTTGGTAATAGGCGCACTTGTACCAAAAATTAGTTTATGGGGTGTAGCAGCTGGTGTATTAGCGTTTCCGCTTGCTACTTATCGTGAAAAGTATATATCAAAGAGAAATGGAAAGAGCGAAGCGAGTTGACTTACAACAAAGAAGGTGATTAGACTTGTTAGACATAAAGAATTATTGGGTTATTGAAATCGCGGGAGTAGAAGTTTGGATAACTGAATCAATTTTTAATACTTGGATTATTATGGCGATTTTGATTACCATAGCAATCATTGCACGAATAAAGCTAAGAAACTTTAAGGAAATCCCCACAGGTTTTCAAAATCTAATAGAAGCAGGTGTGGAGCTTTTCGATGACATCGTCACAGGCGCCATGGGTAACAAACTCTCTTATGTGGCCCCGTGGTTTTTTATGGTGTTTGTGTTTGTTTTCTCATCAAGTTTATTTAGTGCTTTTGGTCTCAGGGCACCAACAGCAGATTTTGCAACTACATTTGCTCTGTCTATGGTTACTTTTCTGATGATGATTTTCATGGGTCTAAGGCACCGGAAAGGAAAATTCCTAAAGAGTTTGTTTGAACCAAACTTTGTCTTTTTCCCAATAAACTTGATTGGTGAGCTGGCAAAGCCAGTATCATTAAGCTTTAGGCTTTTCGGTAATGTCCTGTCAGGTACTATTATTTTGACACTTTGGTATGCACTTACCCCCAGGATATTTCAAATAGGTATTCCTGCAGCGTTTCACGCGTTCTTTGATGCGGTAATAGGATTTTTACAAACGTATATTTTTGTTATCATAAGTCTTATGTATATTAAGGAAGCAGCAGATGGGTAATAATTAGAATAACAACCATCAAGCATAGAACTAAAAACCATAATGAAAATATTAGAAATAAATAATAATGAGTTGACTGGAGGATTTTTTATGGAACAAGGTTTAGCAACAATTATTAGTGCAGCACAAATTGGAGCTGCGATTGCACTTTTTAACGGAGCATTTACAACGTTTGGACAGGCTAAAATTGTAGCTCAAGCTATAGAATCTATGGCTAGGCAGCCTGAAGCAACAGATGATATACGGAGCACAATGTTTATTGGTATAGCTCTGGCAGAGACATCGGGTATTTATGGTCTCTTGGTTGCTATTATTATGCTTTTTGCTAATCCACTTGTAAGTATTTACATTAATTTTGTAAGCTAGTTATTCTATATAGCTGTGTGAAGCGAATGATAATAATTGCTTCAGCTGTTAAGAAACGTGGAAAGGAGGTCATATGAATTGAATAATGTGATTGTTTTGCTAACTCAATCTGTACCTGAAGGACGCGTATTTGCGTTAGATCAGCAAACTTTAATAAGCACTGGTATTCAAGTGCTCAATGGGATCATATTAGCAGTAGCACTTGGATTTATCCTTTATAAGCCTGTCAAGAAGTTTATGCAAGAGCGTACAGATAGGATTCAAAGCAAAATCCATGACTCAGATTCAACTATGGCCAAGGCAAAGGAGCTAATAGCTGAGTATGAATATAAAATAAAGAATATAGATAAAGAATATGAAAAGGTGCTTCAAGAGGCTCGTATTAATGCTTCCAATGAGAGAAAGATTATTATACAAGAAGCTAATGAAGAGGCTGAAAGAATTAAGAAGCGTGCCGAAAGTATTATTGAAGCAGAACGGGAGCGTATCAAATTACAGACACGTCCCTATGTTATAGAACTTGCAACTCTTATAGCAGAGAATTATATTTCTCAAAATATTGATAAAGAAGAACAAGAAAAGCTTTTTAGTGATGCATTAGCCGAGTTGGAGGAAAGACAATGGCTAAGATAAAGAACCAATATGCTACAGCACTTTTTGAATTATCCCAAGAGGCTAACACATTAGAAGAAGATTTGAATTATGCCATATGGATTAGAGATAGCCTAAACGATAATTATATAAAACTATTTTTGGGTAAACCCGGTATTTCTAAGTCGGTAAAAATTCAACTTTTGCAAGATGCTTTTGCGGATAAAGTTAGTAAGCATATCATGGGACTTTTGCATCTTATGATTCACAAGAATCGCGAAGAGTATATTGTGCCTACATTAGCTACATTTATAGAGATTGTCGACATGTATTTCGGTAGAATAAAGGCGAGGATAGTTTCAGCAAAACCACTGTCTAAAGCCCAGATAGATACTATTAATAGCGTACTGAATAAAAAGACGAATATGCTAGTTGAAATTCAAACCGAAATTGATCCTGATGTTATAGGTGGTTTCTATATTCTAGTAGACGGTAAAATCTTTGATAATACTGTTAGAACTTCGCTTAACAATATGAAAAAAAATATTAATAAAGGTAGTGTTATTGCGAGAGTTGTGTCAGCTAAGCCGCTTACCAAGAATCAAATGGATGCTATCAATGACATGCTATCAAGAAAAGTTAATAAGGATGTTGTTATTAGTGCAGTGGTTGATCCAGATTTGTTAGGCGGATTCTATATCGTAGTTGATGGATATTTTTATGACGGCACTGTAAGAACCCAACTAAAGAACATGAAAAAAGGTTTAATGAGAGGAAAAGAAGTATATAGAGAGGAAAATTTGAATGGTAAATAACGCCGATGAAACAATAAAAGTTATAAAGAGACAGATTGAATCATATTCAACTGAACTGGACTTTTCTGAAGCTGGTACTGTCATAAGAGTGGGGGATGGTATAGCGCGGGTGCATGGTCTGCAAAATGCCATGAGCGGCGAACTTCTTGAGTTCTCCAATGGAACTCAAGGCATGGCCTTAAATCTTGATGAAGACAGCATAGGTGTTGTTATTATGGGTTCTGATGTAGGAATTAAAGAAGGTGATCCCGTAAAGCTAACGGGTCGAATGACCGAAGTTCCTGTTGGGGATGGTCTGTTAGGGCGCATTGTCAATGCCCTGGGTGAACCTATTGATGATAAAGGACCCATAGAGGCAGATGGTTACCGTCCAGTTGAAAATCCTGCTCCTAGTGTAATTTCCCGCCGTGCAGTCACCCAGCCTCTCCAGACCGGTATTAAAGCTATTGATGCTTTGGTGCCAATAGGAAAAGGACAAAGAGAGCTTATTATTGGAGATAGACAAACAGGAAAGACAGCTATTGCAATTGATACAATCCTTAATCAAAAGGGCGAAGACGTATATTGTGTCTACGTTGCTATTGGTCAAAAGGCCTCTACTGTAGCACGTATAATCAAAGTGCTAAATGATACAGGTGCAATGGATTATACTACAGTAGTTTTATCTACAGCTAATGAAGCTGCACCTTTGCAGTACATTGCTCCTTATGCTGGCTGCGCAATAGCCGAAGAATGGATGTATAAAGGTAAGGATGTTTTAATTATTTATGATGACTTATCCAAACATGCTGTGTCTTACCGTGCAATTAGCTTACTTTTAGGTCGCCCACCTGGACGTGAGGCTTACCCAGGAGATGTTTTTTATCTACATTCCAGATTGTTAGAACGGGCGGCATGTATGAGTGAAGAATATGGTGGTGGGACACTAACTGCGTTACCTATTGTTGAAACTCAGGAAGGCGATATTTCTGCCTATATTCCTACAAATATTATTTCTATTACAGACGGACAGATTTATTTGGAAACTGATTTATTTAACAATGGCATAAGACCAGCGATTAACCCAGGACTTTCTGTATCACGTGTTGGAGGCTCAGCTCAAATACCCGCAATGAAGGAAATTGCCGGTCCACTTAGGATTGAGTATGCTCAATATAAAGAATTAGCTGCGTTTTCACAATTTGGCTCTGATCTTAATGAAGATACAATTAATAGACTAAATCATGGTGAGCGTATTATGGAAGTTCTCAAACAATCACAATATAGGCCTATATCAGTTGAAAACCAAATCTTAATTCTTTATGCATTGAGTAACAAATACATGGAGGATATAGAAAATAAATATATTAGAAGATTTCAAAATGACTTAATCCACTATATTGATGAGAATGCAGAGCATATTAAAGAGGAAATTAAAAAAAGCGGCAAGATTTCCAAAGAACTTGCCCAAAATATCGATAAAATGATTATTGAGGTAAAAGAGAATTGTAGTTATATATAAGGAGGCATTAATGTGAGCTCCATGAGAGATATTAAACAGAGAATTGAAAATGTTAGTTCTGTAGAGCAAATGATTAAAGCTATGGATATGGTTGCCTCCACAAAGCTTGTTAAAGCAAGAGCACAATTAGAAGGTGTTCGACCCATTTACAATGAATTGAAACGTATAGCAGAACAGGTAAGTATCCAAGAAGATGCAATGTCTCACATATACTATAACCAGCAGCAAGTGAAAAATTCGTTATATATTGTCCTAACAAGCAATAAGGGTCTTGCGGGTGGTTATAACATAAATATATGTAAGAAGGCTTTAGAACATATGAACCGCGGGAAAAATGAGAAGTTGATTGTTGTTGGTACAAAAGGTTATGAATACTTTAGAATGCATTCTAAGAATATTTATCATTCCATAATAGATGTATCAGATGAAAATGTATATTATCTAACTGAAAATCTTGCAAGAAAGGCACTTGATTTATACTTAGCAGCCGAAGTTCAAGAAATTTATATTGCTTATACCCGCTTCGACAATATTCTAACCCATGTACCTATTGTCGAGAAAGTGATTCCTGTGCAGACTAATTTTAATGAAAGGCCAGGATTCAGTGATATTAAATATGAGCCGAGTATAGAGGTCTTTATGGACAACTTAATGCCTTTATATTTGCATATGTATTTATTTAGAACATTTTCAGAATCTCACACCAGTGAGCAGGCGGCTCGAATGGTTAATATGGATGCAGCTGGGAAGAATGCTTCAGATATAATAGATAATCTTAGCCGTATATATAATCGTAAACGTCAGGCGGCAATAACCCAGGAATTAAATGAAATTGTAGGAAGTGCAAGTGTCTTAAATAAAGGAGGATCGATTAATGAATAAAAACTTTGGTAGGATTACCCAGATAATTGGTTCAGTCATAGATATTAGATTTGAGGAAGAATTGCCTTCTTTATATAATGCTATTGAGGTACAACTTAATGATGAGACATTAGTGTTAGAGGTTATGCAACACCTTGGAGATAATACAGTACGTTGTATTTCTATGCATCCTACAGATGGATTAAAACGTGGAATGAAAGCAACAGATACAGGAAAGTCAATTGCGGTGCCTGTTGGAAAAGAAGTTTTAGGACGAATGGTCAATATTTTAGGTGAGCCCATCGATAACAAGCCACGAATAGAAACTAAAGAGAAATGGTCTATTCACAGAGACCCACCACCTCTTAAAGATCAGGTTGCAGAGCCGGAAATGCTTGAAACTGGAATTAAAGCTATTGACCTGCTTTGTCCCTTTCCTAAGGGCGGCAAGATTGGTCTATTTGGTGGAGCTGGAGTGGGGAAGACCGTCCTTATAATGGAATTGATAAATAGTATTGCGCAAGGACATGGTGGGTATTCTGTATTTGCTGGAGTTGGAGAACGTACCCGTGAAGGTAATGACCTTTATTATGATATGCAAAATTCAGGTGTTATAGATAAGACATCCCTTGTTTTCGGACAAATGAATGAACCGCCAGGAGTTCGAATGAGGGTAGGTCTTACAGGTCTGACCATGGCTGAATATTTTAGAGATCGTGAACATCAGGATGTACTTTTGTTTATTGATAATATATTCAGATTTGTACAGGCGGGGTCAGAAGTATCGGCTTTACTAGGTCGTACGCCCAGTGCGGTAGGATATCAGCCAACATTGGCCACCGAGATTGGTGCGCTTCAGGAGCGTATAACATCAACTAAAACAGGCTCAATTACTTCAGTACAAGCTGTTTATGTACCTGCAGATGACCTAACCGATCCAGCTACTGCCACTACTTTTGCTCACTTGGATGCAGTAACTATTTTGTCGCGATCCATTGTTGAACAAGGAATTTATCCTGCTGTAGATCCTCTTGAATCCTCATCAAGGATATTAGAAGAGAGTATTGTAGGTAAGGACCATTATCGTGTTGCACAAGCTGTTTCAAGGATATTGCAGCGTTATAAGGATCTGCAAGATATTGTAGCTATACTTGGTATAGACGAACTTTCTGACGAAGATAAACAAATAGTTAATAGAGCCAGAAAAGTACAAAGATTCTTATCACAACCCTTTTATGTGGCTGAAAAATTCACATCTACCCCAGGACGTCATGTTTCAATTAAGGAGACTGTTCGAGGATTTAGAGAAATTCTTGAAGGAGTCCATGATGAGATCCCCGAGGGCTATTTCCTCAATGTAGGAACAATCGACGAAGTGCTGGAAAAATATAAAATGACACAGGGTGGTTAATATGTCTGAACAAGAGATTAAAACAAATGATAAAAAAATAAATCTAAATATAACTACCCCCCGTGGACTAAAGTTTGAAGAAAAGGCAGACATGGTTATCATGCGTTGTGTTGATGGAAAGTTAGGGGTACTCCCTGGTCATGAACCCATTAAAACCGCGCTGGGAGATGGAACTTTGCAAATTATTAATGATGGTATTGAGAGAAAGCTTGCTGTATTCGGCGGTATAGTCGAGATAAAAGATAATACAGTCAATATATTTAGTACAATTGCTCAGCGTTTAGAGGAGATAGACTTAGAACGTGCTAAAGCAGATCTTGAAAGAGCAAAAGCAGCTATACAAGAGGATATCGACAAAATGCAGTTTGAAAATTTACGTGCACTCATGTATCGTTCATTAATTCGTTTAGAAGTAGGTATGCATATGGAAGATGTTGACTATTTCGATGAAGGGGAAAATGGTGAATAACTGTAAGGTAACCATAATTAATAAAACATGTCTATACAGCCAATGAAAGATAATTGTGAGCAATTGTAAGAAAACCATAAGAAATCAATCTTTTACCTACTATAGAAAACCACAAGTAGTTAGTCTTAGTAATAAAGACAATAAGAAAACCGCAAGAAATTAGCATTAAGTACACAGACTATGGAAAACCGCAAGAAAATCTACTTAATATGACATTTACAAAAAGGAAGCAAAGACAATGTCTGCTTCCTTTTAATTACTAAATCATATCCGCCAAAACATCTATCGCACTATCCCCTATTATCAGAGAACCATACTCGTTCAGGTACCCTTCAAAGAACAGGACATTTAAAACTCTATCACCATATTCCGACAATATGCTTTCAATTTTTGCAGGGTTGCGCTCCACATCATCCATGCGTTTGAGCACTAGATAATAAGAACCTTCGCATTGATATACAGAACTATCGCCAATGTATAAGTGTTTGAGGCGGTCACATAAAGCGCAGACGTCATCGAAGCTATCCATATTATATATCATCACTGTAGAACATATGCTGTTGGTCTTCTTTTTAATCTTTAGGTCGTTGCGTCTGTATCGGTTCTTAATGAACTTTTGAATAGATTCAAAATCGCCGTCGTCCTCAACCTTTGTAATTGTGATAACAAACCCTTGTTCAACGTCGGTTACTGCCTCAATACATAATTGAGATTCATGAGTTTCAAACCCTAGTTCTAATTCAGCCTGTTCCATCAAATCCCAAAATAACTCCTGGGTTTCAGGACAGTTGTAATTAAAGGAGGATAGGTCGATGTCCCGCTCTTCAAGGTCATCAAATGTGACGAAGATGCGTATTTTGTTATCGTTGATTTTTTCAATTCTCATATAAGTTTCCTCTGTATTAAATATTTGGACATCAATGAATACTTTATCCTTAATACTATTATACTGTGAATTCATAATATTGAGAAGTACCAATTTATGAATATTTGATAAAGCATTAAGGATTCAAGTAATTCACACTTAATATATATATCATATTTCCCCATAAAACGAATGGTTAATCAAAAAGTTGGAACAATATATTGTAGCCCTTCAAGCTTGCGGCGTGTATCCACCATATAGCTCACCCATAAAGCTATGTGTATATTAGTCTTGAAAATAAAAAATATTCCATACATATTAAATTTGGTGTATAATAATGAGAAATAATATTTTGTGGATCTTTAGTAGGTTTTTATGAAACAATTGATATTGGCTTCACAATCTCCTAGACGTAAGATGTTACTTAATCAGATAGGAGTTAAATTTGAGACTTTTCCTTCTAACATCGAAGAAAAAGTGCCGGATAATACCGAACCTGAGAATTATGTTCGTTTACTTTCACAAAGAAAGGCGACTAGTGTAAAAGAACAGCTTTGTCAAAACGGGCGTGATTCCTTTGTTGTTCTTGCAGCAGATACTATAGTAGTTTTTGAACAAATGATTCTTGAAAAACCTATAGATGAAAATGATGCTTTTAATATGCTGGAGATGCTCTCTGATAAATGGCATGAAGTAATTACAGGTGTTACAGTTATAGACAGTATATCGGGGCAAGAGCTTACTCATGTTGAAAGAACAAGAGTAAAAATCGGAAGGCTTACTTCGAAGACTATAAGAAATTACATAAAAACCCAAGAACCTCTCGATAAAGCAGGCGCTTATGGAATTCAGGGAATAGGGGCTTTGTTGGTTGAGAAAATTGAAGGCTGTTATTATAATGTGGTAGGACTTCCTTTATATAGTGTGTCCACCGTATTACAGCAATTCGGAATAAAGACTATTTTAGAATAGGCAAAATAATATAGCTTTAAAGGGACAAAAAATTCACAATACTCAGGAAGGGAAGAAGACGATGTTTACGAAAGATATGGGGATAGATTTAGGTACTGCCAACACCTTAGTACATTTGAAGGGGAAAGGTATTGTTATACGAGAGCCTTCAGTGGTGGCAATTAACAACAACACAGGTCAAGTATTATCTGTAGGTATTGAAGCAAAAAATATGATAGGACGAACCCCTGGCAACATAACTGCAATCAGACCGATGAAAGACGGTGTAATTGCAGACTTTCAGGTAACCCAGGGTATGCTGAGATATTTCATACGTAAAACAGTAGGGAATAACATGCTTTTAAAAACAAGGGTAGTAGTTTGTGTTCCCTCGGGAGTAACAGAAGTAGAAAAAAGAGCAGTTATTGATGCTACACTTCAAGCAGGTGCAAAAGAGGCATATATGATTGAAGAACCTATGGCAGCGGCAATAGGTGCAAATCTTCCTGTGGAGGAACCTACAGGGAGCATGGTTGTCGACATAGGCGGTGGTACCAGTGAAGTGGCGGTTATATCACTAGGTGGAATTGTAGTAAGCAGATCGCTAAGAATTGCTGGAGATGAATTGGATGATGCTATTGTCCATTATGTAAAAAAGGAATATAATTTAATGATAGGGGAGCGAACTGCTGAGGATATAAAAATAAAAGTGGGCTCAGCTTACCAGTTAGAAGAGGAAACTAGTCACACAATTTCTGGACGCGATTTGGTAACGGGACTTCCTAAGGACCTTGTTATAACTTCAGAGGAGATAAGGTTAGCTTTAGAAGAACCCATAAATTCAATTGTTGATTCGATAAAATTCACTTTAGAGAAAACCCCGCCAGAGCTTGCATCAGACGTAATGGAAAAAGGAATAATGCTTACTGGTGGTGGAGCTCTACTGAAGGGTTTGGATCAATTAATCCATAAAGAGACTGGTATACATGTAAATATTGCAGAATGTCCACTTGATTGTGTGGTACTTGGAACTGGTAGGGTTTTAGACGAGATAGAAACTTTGAAAAATGTATTAGTTACCTCGAATAAAGGCAGATAATCAACTGCCTTACCAAAAAGAATCGCAATTAGGCGCATTATACGCTAAACTCATTGGAATATAAAAATGTGGAAGGGGTCTACCTTTGAGGAGGGTTTTTGGAAACAAAATTGTAATCATATCTTTGGTTATTGTCCTATTATTAGTTCTAGTAACAGTTACTGCTGGCGAAAACAGTAAGCTGAGTGTTGTTAGAAACATTATTACTGTTCCATTGAGCCCACTACAAAAAGGTATTGCTGCAATAGGTGACAAGATTAAGGATACTGTAAACTTTTTTCGTGACTCCCGTACAGCAATCGCGGAAAATGAGGAGTTAAGAGAGCAAGTCCGGCAGATGGAAAGTGAACTGGACAAGGTGTATAGACTTCAGAAAGAAAACGAGAATTTGAAAAAATTACTCTCTTTCAAAGAACAATTCACACAGGAAACCGTCGGGTGTAACATTATTTCAAAAGATTCGGGAATTCTGTTCGAAATATTTACCATAGACAGGGGAAGTAAGGATGGGATTAGTGTTAACGATCCTGTTTTAAATGCAGATGGTCTTGTTGGTCGTGTTTCGCGTGTGGATTTATTATCCTCAAAAGTAGTATCAATCATTGACACAGAAAGTTCAGTATCTGCACGCCTATCTAAATCGAGGGATTTGGTAATACTAAGAGGGGATGCCGAGCTTAGAACCGAAGGCTTATGTCGGTTAGACTATGTACCACCCGATGTGGAGATATCAGTTGGCGATAAAGTTGAAACATCTGGTATGAGCAGTCTTTATCCTAAAGGTGTCATAATAGGTGAAATTGTACAAGTAATAAAAAATGAGGGACAGTTTGATTATCATGCAATAATAAAGCCAGCTGTAGACTTTAAAAGGCTGGAGGAAGTTGTTGTAATAAAGGTGGGCTCTGAAAAAGGGGATGAAAAATGAGTAAAAAAATCCTGACAATAACTGCTGTAATTTTTGGTACGAGCCTTTTGCAGAGTACTGTTATGGATTATTTTGTAATATTTAAAGCAAAACCCAATTTGCTTGTAATTGTAGCAATATCTGCCGCACTTCTTAGGACGGATTTGAATGCAGCTTTTATTGGGCTTGCATGTGGTTTGACAATGGATGTTCTTATAGGAAAGGCATTGGGATGGTATGGAATAATTCTATTTCTAGTTTGTTTCTTTATAGGTATGATAAATTCAAAGCTTTATAAGGATAACCCGTTAATCCCAGTTTTCTTTGTATTTACATCATCAATTGTAGTGGAAACACTATATTATATGGTATATTATTTTCTAAAAGGGTATGATGAGTTTTTATTTGCTTTTACAAACTTGATTGTGCCCGAGAGCATATATAATGCATTACTTGCTTTTCCGATATATAAATTTGTGTTTTATCTATGTAAAAAAGTTGATAAGTTTCATTATACACATAGCAGACTTTAAATGTAGTACAGTTTAATGATTGTTACGCTACAGCAAACTTTATTTAGGCGACATCGTATAAGTATTTAGAAGGAGAAAGAAATGCCCGAGGATTATCGTTTGAGTGAAAAAGATAAAGAAGATAAAAAAAATAATGACATAAAAAGAAGATATATTATATATTTATTGGTTATTGCAATATGTTGCGCTATTTTCCTACGCCATCTTGTTAACCTCCAGATAGTAAATGGGCAGGAATACTTGAATACATCAACAAAAAGGATTGTAACAAATGGTGTCATATATGCTAATCGTGGTAATATTTATGACAGAAATGGGATCCCTATTGCTGGTAATCGAATGGGATACTGTATAGATTTTGTTGATACTGAAATGCCAAATGATGAAAAGAACAAAATGATCCACAACTTAATCGAACTTTTTGATTCAAATGGAGATATATACAAGTCAACCTTAAGGACTATTTTCAATATTAGTAATTATTCTTTTAACGTTAATAAAGAAGGGTTCATAAGACAAATTAGTCTAAGTGATAAAGATAGGGATATGCTAATGGAAGCTGATCCCAAGGATGTTTTTAAGTATATGAGGGAGCACACTTTTAATGTGGATTCAAAATATACTGATAATGAAGCATTTCGTATTATGGAGTTGCGCTATGAAATGCTAATAAAACCTGCTACAATCAGTAATCCTTTGTTAATTGCTGAGGATGTTTCAATTGAAACGATTACAGTATTAGAAGAAAGGAATAGTGAATTTTCTGGATTTAGCACCTTTTCAAAACCTTTTAGAGAATACTATGATGCTGGCTCAGTAGCACATGTGTTGGGGTATATGGGCAATATAGGTGGATATTATCAGGACTGGTCTGAAAAATATCCAGAGCTTGGTTATAAGCCCACCGATTTAGTAGGTGTATCGGGTCTTGAATTTTCTCAGGAACAAGTATTAAGAGGAGTGAATGGAAAGACACGAAAAGAGGTGGATACAGAAGGCAGGCTTGCTTCATACGAAGTAGAAGTGGCTCCAAAACCAGGACAAGACATTTATTTAACCATTGACTTGAATTTACAAAAAGCCGCGATAGACTCTCTTGAAAGAAATATTGAAATAATTAAACAAATAGATCATAAAGATAATTATCATGACGCAAATGCGGGTGCAGTAGTAGCTATGGACGTAAAAACCGGGGAGATATTAGCCATGGCAAGTTATCCGACATTTGACCCCACCGTTTTCCTAAAAGGTGACTATGAGCAGATTAATTATCTAAATAACCATCCAGATAATATTACTTTGAACAGAGCATGTAATGGTGCATATGCTCCTGGATCAACCTACAAGCCCCTTATTGCCATTGCTGCGTTGGAGACCGGCACAATTACACCTAATACTAAAGTTAACTGTCCCTACAAAAAAGAAATAGGTGGAATCATATGGACTAATCCAGCAGGTAACCAATTGGCGGTAACTCTTGAAACAGCTTTAGCCAGGTCCAATAACATGTTCTTTTTTATCACTGGCTTTGAAACTGGGATTGACAATATAGTCAAATGGGCAAAGAACTTTGGATTTGGAAGTAAAACTGGAATTGAGATTGCAGAGGACATTGGGTCACTTGCTTCAAGAGAATTTAAATTGAAATACTTAGGTGAGGGATGGGTTCCTGCAGATACTTGTAATGCCTCTATAGGACAGTTATACAATGCATTCACACCTATTCAGCTTGTAAATTTTGTCTCAAGCATAGGAAATGGAGGGAAATTGTACACTCCGCATCTAATAAGAAAGAAAGTGGACTCAACGGGCGAAGTCTATAATACTGAAATTCATTATAGGGATACTACGGCTAAAGAATCAACTATTAAGGCTGTTCAAAAGGGAATGGTGGCGGTTGCAAACTCAGAAGACGGAACTGCAGTTGAAATATTTAAGGATTTTCCTTTCGATGTTGCAGCTAAAACAGGAACAGCTGAAACAGGGCATGGGGATACTCAATCATCAAATGCATTGTTTGTATGCTATGCTCCAGCAGATGATCCAGAAGTTGCAGTCGCTGTTGTTGTTGAAAAGGGTGTAAGAGGTGCTTTTACAGCGCCTGTTGCAAGAGATGTCTTGATGACGTACTTTAATATAAAAGATCAAGCAAATTAATTTATAAATTTAGCCTTTTAGAATAAACGGTTAAATGGGAATATAACTAGTTTGGATAATTCTTTTTAATGACAAAATATCACTTAGAAAAAGAGGTTAAGGCATGAAGGATGAAACAAATAAAATTACTTTTAAAGGTACAGCAGAAGGTCTGGTGATTATTATACCAGAACAGATGGACACTGATCTTGTGATAAAGCAGATAGGGAATAAGGTTAAGGCTGCTGAAAAGTTCTTTCGTGGAGCAAAACTAAAAGTATTATACCGTGGCAAAGAACTAACTGAGCAAGAAGAAGAAAAGCTCAAGGACGTAATGGTGAAAAACAGCGGTGTTATAATTGAAAGTATCAATTATGAATTATATGAACCTCCCATAGTTGAAGAAAAACATACTCAAGCATCCGGAATACCCTTCCGCCACATCTTTTTCAAGGGTTTGGATGAAGGTCCATGTAAATTTGTTAGGGGAACAATTCGAAGCGGAACCCGTGTCTTATATGAGGGAAATGTAGTTATTATAGGTGATGCCAATCCAGGAAGTGAGATAGTTGCATCTGGAAATGTTATAGTTATGGGTGCATTACGCGGAATGGTTCATGCAGGCGCAGATGGAAACAGACAGGCAATTGTTGTAGCATTGAAATTATCCCCAACACAGTTACGTATTGGTGATATTATTACAAGATGTCCGGATATTCCTGAAGAAATACAGAGTCGTCCCGAGATGGCAACGGTAAAAGACGGCGTAATATATGTTGAGCCATTGTAGTATTCGGAACTAAAAAACTCGATAAGTTTAGCAAAAATAACAAACAACAAAACAATAAATTAGTAAATTTCCCTTTATCTTCAAATTCAAATGCAAGAGATATGAATGGGGAAAACCTATATATACCAATGTTAAGCCCCCATATGAAATTGTTTGTTCGGTACTCTACTTTGTTGACATTCATACGGAAAACCGATATAGTTAAAGTTAGTTATTATTGATATTATCGCTAAAATATTAATTATGTAAATATACAATAAGACGAATTTGCTTGACGGGGGAATTGATATGGGAGAGGTTATCGTAATTACTTCGGGTAAAGGCGGTGTAGGGAAAACCACAACCACCGCAAATCTTGGTACAGGGTTATGTCTGTTAGGAAAAAAAGTAGCACTGCTGGATACTGATATTGGTCTTAGAAATCTTGATGTTGTAATGGGTTTAGAGAACAGAATAGTATATGACCTTGTTGATGTTGTTGAAGGAGTTTGCAGAATTAAGCAAGCTTTAATTAAAGACAAACGATATGATGGATTATATCTATTACCCGCAGCTCAAACAAGAGATAAAAATTCAGTAACCCCAAATCAAATGCTTAAGCTATGTGATGATTTACGAGAAGAATTTGATTACATAATAGTTGATTGCCCTGCAGGTATTGAACAGGGTTTCAAAAATGCTATTGCAGGTGCAGACAGGGCAATAGTTATAACAACACCTGAAGTTTCAGCTGTTAGGGATGCTGACAGAATCATAGGGCTTTTGGAGGCTAATGAAATAAGGAAACCTTTGTTGTTAATCAATAGAGTTAGACCTGTTATGGTTAAGAAAGGTGATATGATGTCTATCGAGGATATAATTGATATTCTTGCGATAGACTTAATTGGTGTTGTTCCAGACGATGAGAATATTATTATATCAACAAACCGTGGAGAACCCGCCGTTACCGAAGATAAGTCATTAGCAGGTCAAGCCTACAGGAATGTTGCTAAAAGAATTATGGGAGAAGAAGTTCCTCTTATAGATCTATCCGGTCAAGATGGTTTTCTTGCAAAGGTTAAGAAATTATTTGGATTCAGATCTGCATAGGAGGTGTTGTTTTGTTTGATTTATTCAGTAGGTTAACCAGAAGGCGAACATCAAAGGATGTGGCCAAGGAAAGACTAAAATTAGTTCTTATTCATGATAGAGCAAACGTCTCACCGCAGTTTTTGGAAATGGTAAAAGGTGAGATAATTAAGGTAATACAGCATTATATGGAAATTGATGAAGATGCGCTGGATATTCAGATTACAAAAACCGAAAGTGAAGATGGTGAAGGTATAGTTCCAGCTCTTGTAGCAAGTATACCTATTAGGGGAGTTAAAAACTCAGGGAAATAAAACGAGATGAACTTTGATTGCTGGAGGCAATAAATGAATATTGCATTTATAGCACATGACAATAAAAAAGAGTTAATGGAGGCTTTTTGTATAGCCTATAAGTTTATATTGGAAGATCACACTTTACATGCCACAGCAGGAACGGGTGCCATGATATCTGACACAACTGGCCTTAGCGTTAATTGTCTTGAGTATGGACATATTGGAGAAGAGCAGATGGCCGCAAGAGTTGCATATAATGAAATGGATCTTGTGATATTTTTTATGGATCCCAATAGAGATGAGGATGGATTAGTAGGTTTTAACACTATCCGGGCTAATTGTGATACCAATAATGTTCCTTTTGCGACAAACCTTGCTACGGCCGAGATTTTAATTAATGGCTTATACCGTGGAGATTTTGCATGGCGTGAGCTTGTCCATCCCTAAAACAGAGTATAGTAAAAAATATTATTTATTCAATGTTTATATAAATATTCCAGGCATTTTGCAGTGTTTGGGTTTTGGTTAGCTGTACTATTGTGGCTAAATACGAAAGTATGCCACCAGTGTACAGCTAATATTGTATAATCTTTATTCATAAGTATCATCTGTTTGACAGGTTTCTAATATATCATTTATATGCTCAATTGGAGTTTTTTCATCCAGCTCTTCAATTTGATTTTTTATTTGAATATTTGTTTGATTATCTATCGGATCATCTATCCATCCATTCGTCTGATTATTTGCGTGATTATCAAATTGGTTGTTTTCTTGGGCATTTATATGCTCGTAATTTATTACATCATGTAATTGCTCATAAAAGTCATTCAAGTGTTCAAGTCTTCTTTCGAAAATTTTTTGGGTTGCCCAGAGTTTTGTTAATTCTTTTTCCATAATATCTGTTAGATTCTGCAATTTCAAAACCTTACTCTTCAAGTTACTGTAGTCAGAGTTCTCTTCTTTACTTGATTTTTTTGTCTCCTGTATAGTATTGACTGTTTCATCATTTAAAAATGCAAGATTATAACCACGGGTAAAATTGCCAGGAATTTGCTGTGAGTAAATTTTCTCCTCTTGAGAATAATTGCTTGTATATGAGAAACATATGGCATTGCTTATAGTGGCGTATAATGCTTCATTAGACCAAGTTAAACCTTCATTATTTGAATAAATGAAATATATACTTTCCCTATCCATACGATAAAAATATATAACACCACCGATATAGAGCAAACCAATGTGACCTGCAGGCGATTTGCTGGTATATAGAGTATTTATCTGTTTTGCTTGTAGCAAATTCATAAATATAACTTCGTAGGAACCATTTTTTGATACTTCAAAGGCAATATAGATTTTATTAGCATTGGTTAATACATAAGACAAGGAACTGATGTTTCCCTCGCAGGAATGGATTATGCTTGGAGCATTAAATATGCTAAAATCATCTTTTATAATTCTGTGATTTATTTGCATTTTGTTATGGTTTGAATTTATATAAACTAAATGACATTTACCGGAAACATCTAAAAAGGGAATATAGCTTGGATCGTGTACATAATCAATAGCTAAAGGTTTTGAGAGTATACCATTTTGGATGGATTGCATTGATAAAATATGCTGATTTTGATGCTTAACTATGTAAAAAAACAATACCGTATCACCAGAAAGTAGCAAAGAGACATGCTTAGGATAAGAAGTTGCTTCTTTACTGGCTAGAATAGGATGAACTTCAATTTGACCATGCATACCATGACCATACATTATACTCCCTTTGTTTGTTTGAAAAACAAAATGAAAAACATCATTTTTATCCAAAGCTACTGCAAAATCATTTATTGCAGACTTGTCCAGTACATATCCTCTTGACCATATTCTACTATCGCTAAGCATCCGTATGCATAAACCACGTCCTTGTTCAAAGTAAACATGATATGACACACCAAAACTATTTTTAATAATATATTGTTTTTGATCGGGGTTGTACATTTTATTTTTCCTCCATCCGTCCAAATAATATAAATCTATGAACTAAGGAGAAAAAATATGTGTTGTATTTATGTAAAAACTTAAGTCTTCTATTCACCAAATAATACTTATAACATATTATGACATTGAGATGCTTTTGAATATGGGGGGAATCTATTATATGAGAAGAGAACAGGTTGTTGCAGGTTTGATAGACGGGGAAGATATCTGCAGACTACGAGAAGCTGTTTGTGTGCAAGTTGAAAAGGTATACGATCATTGTAGGGAAAAGGATTGTGTAGAAGATGCAGTTGTTGATTTTATTGAGGATGTACAAAACTTAATTGACAGATCGATAAAGGTAAGGGCTACTGATGCAAAAGTTGTAAAAGTATATACTGATTTGGAGGATGTACCTTTTAAGAGAGGATTCTTTACAGTTAATATACGCTATAAAATTAAAGTTCGGGTAGAATTCACATATCGTGACCAGTTTGGTAATTGCGTAACCGATTCAAAGATTGGATTTGTATGGTTTAGTAAGACAATCATTCTTTTTGGTTCTGAAGGTCAAGTAAAGATTTTCAGCTCTGTTGATCCTGCAAATCAATATGGTCTTGAAGATGATGGCTGTGGTGCAGCAGTACAGCAGGATAATCAACCCAATGTTAAGGTTGAGGTTGCCGAACCTTTGGTATTAAATACTCAAATTAAACGTATACGCCATGGTAAAATAGGCCCTATAGGAGCAGGCTTCGATGAAGAAGAAGACTGTGGTTGCGATAATGCTGTTGGAGGTTCAAGAATATTCCCAACAAGGCGTGTAGTTGTTACTATAGGATTGTTCTCGATCATCAAGTTGACGCGTTTAGTACAGCTATTAATTCCAGCGTTTAATTTCTGCTATCCCACCCGTGAATGTATTGCAGCAACAGATGAGAACCCATGTGATTTATTTGATACTATCGAATTCCCATTTGATCAATTCTTCCCACCTCAAATCTTTGACTTTCCAGTTGAAGGGGAGGAAGAAGAAGGTAAACGCAAAAAGAAGAGGGATGTGGCCGGTATCAGAGATGAGAGGGATGAAATCGAAGCTCGCGATGACAGACGTAGAAAGTAAACCCTTAACAAATATTTCGGGGGAGGATGATTCCTCCCTCTTATTTTTTATTAGCACAAAAAAGTTATCCGTCTGATATATTCCTTTTCTAATATTAAGACTGAAAAGCATTATGAATATTGTAGGAACATTATTAATATTCAGCATTCGTATTGTTTATTGTATATCTATTTGTTATAATACTCTAGAATGTTGTTTTAACGATTATTGCAGATTACATTTCTATATGCTAATTAAGGTTGTGCGATGGACCTTAATTATAGTTAAGTGTAAAGTATTAAAACATTGCTTCCATATTTATAAATACTAAATCGAGGTGGTTTAATGGCAGTTGCATTATTAAAGGATATTAAATCTATTGAGCAAATTGCAGAACAGAAGGAATTAGAAGCGCAACAAGAAGCGCGTGAGATCATTGCTGCTGCAAGAAATAACGCCTCTGCTTTATTAGAAGAGAAGGATAAAAGTGCTGAATTAGAAGCTAAAGAGGTTGTTATCACCTATGAGAAAAAAGCATTAAAAGATATAGCGCAAATTCAACAGGATATTCAGGCACAATGCCAGGATATACGCGATAATGCGGCTACAAAACTTGAAAAGGTGACAGATTTCATAGTTGGAAGGATTGTGAAATAAAGTGATCGTTAAAATGAACAAAATAACTCTACTTGGAATGGAATACCAACGAGAAGAGTTAACAAAGACACTGATGGATTTGGGAATTGTTGATATTAGCGAAGTGAATATGGACGATTACGAAGATGTTGCTGAGAATCCAGAAGTTAGCGATTCGTTATCACGCATTGCAAGCGAACTTATACATATTAGCTCATCTTTAGATATTATTAATAAATATTCCCCTGCGAAAAAACCTTTATTTAAAAGTCGTCGTGATGTTTTGGTTTCTGATTTTTATTCTATTTTAAACAACAAAGAGGGAATATGGGATGCAGTTGAGAGATTGCATCAATATGAAGAGTACCTTATTAAGCTAAAATCCGAGGAAAACAAGCTGTCTAATTTAAAGCAGTGGCTTCATCCGTGGGGTGATCTCCAGATCCCATTGGAAGCTGAGGGTACTGAAAAGACGGTGTTTCAATACGGTACCATACCTTCAACTACAAAATTAGATCTAGTTAAATCAGAACTTATTGAAAAAGTGCC
>JAAYPS010000191.1 GCA_012519655.1 Clostridiaceae bacterium
CTCTGTGTTGTTGTGTTATTGTGTTATTATGACGACGAATGCAGTTGCAAGTAAACGTTCTTTTCCTGTAGAAGGTCTGTTTGCAATTTCACCATTATATATTAGCTCACTTGAAGCACCGCCATCTAAGATTGCAGCCTCAGTGACACCTAAGGATATTAGAATATCTGCAAGTTGGGAACCTGTAACTCCTTCACTATATTCGGGTTGTCTACCATCGACTACAAGAAAAACCAATGTGTTCTCATCCTTTAATCCTACAGCTGTTTTAGGGGTGGGTATTCTAAGGTTTCCAGCCCATTCGTCCAAATCTTTCGATACATTTTTACCATTTTCGACAAGAGAACCCGAACACTGATAACCATGTTCAATTTTCAAAGATAATTTTACCTCAGTATCCTGATATTCCATCTCGACTCCCTGATCGCCTTCTTCTATGGGCGACTCTATGGAAATCTCTACATTCTGACCTACGTAGAAATTTAGCAGAGGTGAATTTTCAACTCGCAAGTCAGCGATTAGGAAGCCATCATCGGGAATTTGTGTTTCACCGGAAGCAATCTGTGATGACTCGACAATATTATTTCTTACCACAGTTACTGTGTGTTCTGTATCTATGCGATTTGTGGCTCCATATTCGGGAGTATATATTAAAATACCCTTTTGCTTAGGATAAGGGTTTACACTATCTACAGGAAGCTTATAATCCTCATCCCCCACCCAAACCTTTAATGGAGGGGTACTAAACCACGCCTTTTTCTCACCTATTAGAAGTATTCTGCCATAACCTTTACTTGAACTGACTATTCTACCATCTTGAATAAACAAACCAGAAGGTTGACCATAGGGATAATTAAAGCCCGCATTAATTGTAGCTTTGGCATTGTAACGTTTATTTATATCCGATAAATATTCAAATCCAAAGATCCTATCTGTGGATAAAACCGGAAGTATTTTCACCTGGGGATTCGATATATCTACCTCAAGGATGTGCAGAACTTGAGGTTTTCCTTCGTATTGAATTTGCTTCTTAGTATAAATAACTGGCTCTTTTTGTGGAATTGGCGTTGGAGATATGCTTTTTTCTTCGCACAAATACGACCCATCCAGAAAGTATTGCTGCCTTTCCCCTGATGGGCCAATAAGAAATATAAATACTATGAAAAGAAATAAAATTACTTTAAAAAAATCTCTCATTTTTCTTCTTCGTTGTATTTGTAAATTACTTTGCTTGCGTTATTTATATTGTATTCGCCTATAGTTTTGCTTACATTATTCATACTATATGTATTAATAGCTTTGTTTACATTATTCATACTATATGTGTTAATTGCTTTGTTTACATTATCCGTTTTATATTTGTTAATAGCTTTGTTTACATTATCTGTATTATATTTGTTAATTACTTTGTTTACATTACCCGTATTATATGTACTAATTACTTTTTTTGAGTTATTCATATTTTATTCATCGATTGCTTTGTTTGCATTATTCATATTATCGTCAATTGTCTTGCTCACATTATCCATATTATATGTGTTAATTGCACTGTCTGCGTTATCCATATTATATGCGTTAATTGCTGTGCGTTGTTTGATATTTGCATTATTTTTATCCATTAATGCATCTATGTCATTTAAACTGTCCACACTGCTAGAGACATCTTTTATATCTGTTTTGTACTCATCTTCTTTTATGACGCTGTCTCCTTCACTTTGCAGTTTATCACTATGCAATTTATCTCTATTACTTATTTCATACATATTGTCAAGGTTAAGGCTTAGCTGCTTATATAAGACTTCTGCAACACCAATTCCTCTTTGAGTAGCATCGCTCATCAGTTCTTCATCAAGCATTTCTTCAAATATTTCCCGGGCAATATTTTTCTCAAAAAGACCACCTTCGGGCACAGTCTTTTTCATTTGCTTGAACATCATATTGAGCATAATGCCTTCAAATTCTTTACAGACTTCTTTTAACTGTTCCTTATCGCCGTCTGTATATGCTTTTTTTAGCATATCCTCAAATGCTATATCTGTAACATTTTGCTTAGCATTAATGGCTTTATCGATCCCTGCAGAGCCAAGACCTTCTATTTTCATACATGTCTCCTTGACTAAAGCTATTCTCTTCACAAGTTTAAGTTGTGTTGTAGTTAGTTTATGCTGCTGTTAGTATATACTGTGGTTAGTTGTTCTGCTGTTA
>JAAYPS010000021.1 GCA_012519655.1 Clostridiaceae bacterium
GAAAATTCATTTATTGCATAAATTTATAATTTCTCTTGGGAATAAATACTCTTTTTATTGGAGTAGGTTCGTTCAGCTAATACTCCATGGTTGATGTGTGTAATTGAGTACTATAACCACGACTTTATTGATTTTTTCTGTATTGTGATGGTGACAAACCATTTAATTTTTTAAAAACCCGATTGAATGTCCTTACACTTTTGAATCCGCAATCGTAGGAAATCTCTGTAATATTCTTATCGCTTACCTTAAGAAGGTGCTCTGCTCTCAACATCCTTCTGCTCGTAAGATATGAAAGAAAGCTCATTCCACTAACTTTTTTAATCAGTTTTGATAGGTATGAAGGACTCATTTTAAATTCATCAGCAACCATATTCAATGTTAGGTCAAGCATATCTCTCTCATCAATATACCGCAGTATCTTATGTGCAACAGATAGCTCTTCATTGCTTACCCTACCCTTATCATTTGATCCTGTTATTGGTTCAGAGAAATTCTGAATCACAAGCCACAATATCTCATATAGTCGGGCGAGTATGATATACTCTGAGTTTTCTTGGTTTTTATTTATTTCATCCATTAAGGATAAAAGAAGAACCTGAACCTTATTGAGTATATTCTTATTTTGGTCATTTTCAATAATGAAATAAGTTGAGAGTTTTCTGTCTTTCGGCCATCTATCTGGGAAACCAATAACCTTAGGGTGAAATAACATAAGAATAATGCGTGATTCCATATTTGAACTGTCAAAATAGTGAATTTCACCACTCGGACAAATAGCTAGATCACCTTTGGATAAAACCTTTACCTCTTGATTTATTCCCAATCGAATTTGACCTTCCATAACAAATAGCATTTCTACATCTGTATGCCAATGAGCAAGAAAAGAAAAACCCGAATTTGTATTCACATGTACCGGTAATTTATTTTTGTATATCCTGTTTTCATAGAAAGCTCTCATATCATTCCCCAAATCAAAACATAATTCAGTTTTCTCGTAAATACTTATTAAAGCTTGCCGACAGGGTCTTGCCCTATTCGAGAAAAAATTCAATTTCGCTCATGCCTCTTTAAATTCCTTCAAGCGCTTATATTGTCTAAATCAAAACGTAATTCAATTTTATTCAAAGTGGTTATATCATTATTTATTCACAAAGACCTCAAATCTACATAATACAATTTTACTTGATTGATCCATTCTTTTCAATTCTTTTAACGTCAGGGCATTTACGCTCTAATCTCCACTTATAATGAAACTCATTTTCGCTGTACCTTATATGTAGTTGTGTATAAAAGATTGACGCCATATACTGTTCAGCAAGTTTGATTTATGCTACATCGTAAGAGCCTTTGTCTGAAAATGTCTGCTTTTATGACGGATGTGGCGAGAAAAATATATAAGCATTGTGTATAATGGTTTTAACGAATAATTTTGGAGGTGCGTCTGTTGAAAAAAGTATTAATCGTACAAGGTGGTTGGGATGGTCACGAACCAGTTCAGGTGTCAGAAAGGTTTAAAGATCTGTTAGAAAAAGAAGGACTGCAAGTTGAAATATCAGATACTTTAGACTCCTTTCTTGATTTAGAAAAACTATTACAGCTTCACTTAATCATACCGGTATGGACTATGGGCAAAATTACAAGAGAACAAGTAAACCCGGTCATTGAGGCTGTAGCATCGGGGGTTGGTATTGCAGGGTGTCATGGCGGTATGTGTGATGCTTTCAGGGAAGGCGTGGAATGGCAATTCATGACAGGCGGCCAATGGGTTTCCCATCCTGGTGGTCAGGATGTTAAATATAGGGTAAATATTAAAAACTCAAGTAGTCCTCTTTTAGAGGGTATTAAGGATTTTGATGTTACAAGCGAACAGTACTATGTTCATGTGGATCCTGCAATTGAAGTATTAGCTACAACTCGCTTCCCCACAGTAAATTGGTATCACTCATCAAACGGCGAAGTGGATGTTCCAGTTGTTTGGACAAAGCGTTGGGGCCATGGACGAGTATTTTATTCCTCTTTAGGACATATAAACAGCGTTTTTGACACACCTGAAGCACTTGAAATCATGAGAAGAGGTTTCTTGTGGGCAATAGAGGGACGTGACATCGCTATTGAGCAGGGACTAAGTATTGACATATTTAAAAACGAAGCAAAAATGTTTTAATACAAGGCTTTTGCGATGTGCAAAATGCCAGATGCAGGAGGTTTATATGAAACGAAGAAAAATTGGTATTATTGGATGTGGCAATATTAGCGGCATATATTTTAAAAACTTAATAAATACATTTCAAAATACTGAAGTTGTTGCATGTGCTGATCTCGTCGCAGAACGTGCAGAGGCTAAAGCTGAAGAATTTGGTGTGTCAGCCTGTTCAGTAGAGGAGCTGCTCCAAAATCCTGAAATTGAAATAGTAGTGAATCTAACCACACCGCAAGCGCATTATGAAGTATGCAATGATGTTCTATCGGCTGGAAAGCATGTCTATGTTGAAAAGCCTCTTTGCCTAACCCGTGAAGATGGAAAGAAACTACTACAAAAAGCTAAAGAAAAAAATCTTCTAATTGGCTCAGCTCCTGACACGTTCTTAGGTGCAGGTATCCAAACCTGTCGCAAACTGATTGACGATGGTTGGATCGGAGAGCCCGTTGCAGCTACTGCTTTTATGACTTGTCACGGTCATGAGAGTTGGCATCCCGACCCTGAATTCTATTATCAAGTTGGCGGGGGACCAATGTTTGATATGGGACCTTATTATCTTACAGCCCTTGTAAATCTAATTGGCCCTGTTGAAAAAGTGTCTGGATTTACCAATATCACCTTTCCTACGCGAACCATAACAAGCGAGAAGAAATATGGGAAAATCGTTGATGTAGAAGTTCCCACACATATTACCGGTTTATTGGAATTTAAAAATGGTGCTATTGGTACTATTATTACAAGTTTCGATGTTTGGGGAGCACAGCTTCCAAGGATTGAGATTTATGGAAGCGAAGGAACAATAAGTGTTCCAGATCCCAATACCTTTGGTGGCCCTGTACATATTATGAGAAAAAATCACAAAGAATTTAGCCCCATACCACTATCCCATCCCTACGCCGAGAATAGCCGAGGGCTTGGAGTTTCAGATATGGTACGCGCACTGAACACTGGCAAAAAGAATAGAGCCAACGCAGAGCTGTCCTATCATGTATTAGACATTATGCATGGCTTTCATGACTCAGCAAACACCGGGCGCCACATATTGTTAGAGAGCACATGTGACAAACCCGAAGCAATGCCGGATGAATTGCTATAACTAATTTGGAGCAATGCCGGCCGAAATGTTATACATAAAAGAAAAAGGGCGATACAGTAATAGGTTGTGAAAGTTCACAATCTATTGAAGTGAAACAAATGAACGAATGAAGGTCAGGCTTTGATTTATTAACAAATAATAATATCAAGCCTGACCTTCTTTATTAATGTCTTCAAAAAACGCTAACCTCTATAGGTTGGCTATGCATAAAGACAAATTTAAATCACGCGTATAAACAGTATAAGTTATCTTGCAAGCCATCCGCCATCTACAGCAATGGTATAACCATTAATGTAATCAGCAGCTGATGATGCAAGGAAAACAGCTGTGCCACCCACGTCAGCAGGTGTTCCCCAACGTCCAGCAGGTATTCTTTCAAGGATTGCCTTGGATCTTTCTTCATCAGCTCTAAGTGGTGCAGTATTATTTGTAGCCATATAGCCGGGAGCAATTGCGTTTACATTTATGTTATATTTCGCCCACTCATTTGCCATAGCTCTTGTAACACCCATAACAGCACTCTTACTTGCGGTGTATGAAGGAACACGGATACCGCCCTGGAAGGACAACATGGATGCAACACTTATGATTTTTCCACCTGTGCCCTGCTTAATAAATTGTCTGGCAACAGCCTGGCTAAAGAAGAAAACTGTTTTTATGTTAATATTCATAACATCGTCCCAGTCCTTCACAGAAAAATCGATTGCATCAGTTCTTCTAATAATTCCTGCATTGTTTACAAGAATATCTACCTTACCGAAAGTTTCAATGGTCTTTTCAATTATGCCGTCAATAGGTTCGATTGTTAAGAGATTAGCTACTATACCGAGGAACTTGCCACCCTTACTTTCGATCTCCTTCTGTGTCTCAGGCATCTCAACATAGTCAACTCCAACAATACTTGCACCGGCTTCTGCCAATGCATATGCCATGCCCTGACCTAAACCTGTGCTAGCTCCAGTAACTATTGCTACTTTCCCAGCAAGATTAAATTGATCCAATATCATAATATTACCCTCCATTCATTTCATCTTTAATTTAGTATGAGTGTCTTCAACACATAGGGTTGAAAACACTCAACAGTAATAATTCTTCTCACATTATTATTTAAAATCTTCCATTGAAACATGATCCATGTCATCAAAGGTCTGATTTTCGCCAGCCATACCCCAAATGAAAGTGTAGCTGCTTGTACCCACTCCTGAGTGGATTGACCAGCTTGGAGAAATGATGGCCTGTTCATTTTTCATAACAACATGACGAGTTTCGCTTGGCTCGCCCATGAAATGAATAACACGGGTATCTTCTTCCATATCGAAATACAAATATACTTCCATTCTGCGTTCGTGAGTATGGCAGGGCATTGTATTCCACATGTTGTTAGGTTCAAGTATTGTCAATCCCATAACTAACTGACAGCTCTTACATACTGCAGGATGAACATACTGATAAATTGTACGCTTATTGGATTGTGCCAAAGAACCCAGACGATTTGGATTTGCTTTGCTAATCTCAATTTTAACGGTTGGATATGTCGCATGTGCTGGTGCACTGTTAATATAGAACTTTGCTGGTTTTTCCGGGTCTTCACTTTCAAATATTACTTCTTTAATACCCATGCCTACATACAAACCGTCACGGGATTCAAGAACATATTCTTCACCATCAAGTTTAACTGTTCCTTTTCCGCCAATGTTAATAACGCCCATTTCTCTGCGAGCTAAAAAGAAATCAGCACCTATTTCTTTGCCTGCTTCAAGTTGTAATGGTTTATCTGTTGGGCAAGCGCCTCCTGCTATCATTCTGTCTACATGACTGTAAACAAGTTTGATTTCACCTGGGATGAATACTTGTGGAATTAAAAATTCCTCTCTTAGTTCTTCCGTAGTATAATACTTCGCGTCTTGTGGATGTGTACTGTAACGAATTTCCATTATTAATACCTCCAATTTATATTATTTATGATGGCAATTATGCCATAATCATATCTTACGTAGATTCACGAATAAACAGACTGTGATTTACAACTGTTTTAATACTTCCTAAATCTTCTGTTATTACCTGAAGAAGATGATCTACTGCTAGTATTCCCAATTTTCTAAAAGGGGTTTGTACAGTTGTTAAGGCAGGTTTGAAGTATTGTGCAATATCCAAATCATCCATGCCTACAACGGCAATATCCTCAGGCACCCTTAAACCTTTTTCATGAGCCTTGTTAATAAACTCCATTGCATACGAATCGCAAATCCCGAAAAATGCAGTGGGTTTATCCTCCATATTAAGTATTTTCTCTATAGCATCGTCGGATGACTCCCCCTCTTTAAGTATGAATTTATATTTATCATCAGGTTTAAGATTGTTTTTTATAAAAGCATCGTTATAACCTTCTATCTTATCTCTATCAATTCGAAGACTACATGGATAAGCTAAAGTGGCAATTTTTCGATGACCTTTTTTTATTAAGTAATCCACTATATCACATGCAGCTTTTCTTAAATCTACAGCAACATAGCTTATATCAGGTTCATCAATAATACGATTTACAAATATATGCGGAATCTTATTATCCTTAAGGCACTGAACTTCGATTTCTTCATTCTCAAGGTCTTTACCTATAATAATAATACCCTTATTATTACTATTTTCACTCCACTTGCCATAATCTTTCTTTATTTGATCCCCTGTACGTATAACAAGCTGTATAGTGACATGTCTTGCTTCAGCTCTTTCTGTTATGCCATGTATCACTTCAGTGAAACCTTTAAACTTTTCAAAATCTTTAGCAACACTTATTTCAATAACAAGGTTTTGTAAATAAAACTCTTTTGTACTGTAACCCAGCTCATCCATGGCTTTAATGATTGATTTTCTAAGTTCAGGTCTCACATTATCGCCCCGTAGAAATCTGAAGACCGTACTTCGTGAAACTCCTGATTTTTGAATAATTTCATCTGTTTTTGACATGTACAACTCCTTCTAATGTCACTTATCTGACACTCAAGTATCAATTTAATAGTACTACTTTTCTAATAAAAAAGCAATACTTAACACAAAATTTATGTAATTGCTACCATTATAATAAAAATGCCTGTAAAACTAAGGACTATTCATTTATAAATCGATAAAATATTGATAATAAGGCAGAACTATGTGTATGTGAGATGCCAAATAAGCAAGTTGCCAATATGAAAATATATTCTATAGAACGAGAACGACCTGAGTAAGTTCTATTCAGTAAAAAGAATAGACTCGCTCAGGTCTGTTTTAGCATTCGACAACCGAAAAATCCTTTGTTTTGATTCTTCTTGTATTCTTTACGGCTTTATGTTCTCATTGAATATTATGTTCATGGCTTTCATAGGTGTTACAGTTGATATAGCATGCTTATACACAAGCTGCTGCTTTCCCTCACTGTCGAGAACAACTGTAAAATTATCAAAGCCTCTCACCAGCCCGCGAAGCTGAAACCCATTTGTGAGGTACACTGTTACTGGTACATGTTCTTTTCTAACTTGATTTAAGAAAACGTCTTGTAAATTAATATTTTTGTTCATGATAGAGCCTCCTTGCCAAAATATAAAATCAAAAAGAATAAATTAAAGTATCTATATACCTATTATTGTATATAACTTACATTGATGTTTCAAGATCTTCATGAATAACTTTGATATTTTTTTCTAAATTTATGTATTCGCTTGTTAGCCAAGTGGCCTCTTTTATTGCTTTGAACCATGTAATTTGTCTTTTGGCATAATGCCGGGTATCTCTTTTAAGAATGTGAATAGCCTCCTCAAAAGAGAGTTCATTTTTAAGATAATATATTATTTCCTTATATCCTAGTCCCTGAAGTGCTGTTGAGTCGGGTTTGTAACCCATATCAAGTAATTTTCTTACTTCCTCCACCAACCCCATTTTTAGCATCTTATCCACTCTTTTGTCAATGCGATCATAGAGTGCGCCTCTGTCCCTGTTAAGAACATAGACTAAATAATTATACTTTGGCGGCTCCATTCTTGATTTTTTTTGATGCTGCGACATGGGCTTATTAGTAAATTCATACACTTCTAATGCACGAATTACTCTTTTTATATTATTACAATGAATTTTTGAAGCACTTTCTGGATCAACTTTTTGAAGCATTGAATGCAAAACCTCAGGACCTTCTGAAGCTGCAATATCATTCATCTTTTTTCTAAACTCTTCATTTTTTATAGTCTTACTAAACTTTATATTATATATAAGACTGTTAATATAAAGACCTGTTCCACCAGCAATAATAGGAATCTTTCCTCTTGATATAATATCTTCAATACAATTTTCTGCCATGTTTTTATACAATGCAACACTATAGTCTTCATCAGGATCTACTATATCTATCATATGATGTACAATGCCCATCATCTCTTCTTTTGATGGCTTGGCTGTACCAATATCCATATATCGATAAATCTGCATGGAATCTGCAGATATTACCTCTCCATTTATAGTCTGAGCTAAATTAACAGCAAACTCAGTCTTCCCCGAAGCCGTTGGTCCAGCAATAACAACAACGGTTTTATTTTTATCAATTGCATTCATTTATACAATCCTCTTAAATTTTTTCTCTAATTCTCTTTTCTTAATACTAATTATGATGGGTCTTCCATGCACACAATTATATGGGTTTGTGGTATCTAACAAATCTTTGACCAATCCTTCAATTTCCATAGTAGACATAGGTCTATTAGCCTTAATTGCACTTTTACACGCCATCATATATATGGTTTCCTCTGGTATTATTTCCGATACACCACTAACTCCTCGATTAACCTCTCCAATGAGCCTTTCAAGAATATCTCTAAAATCATGACTTGAAAAATCACCACTTATGATATAAGGTACAGACCTAATTAAAATAGTTCTGTTTCCAAAATCCTCAGTTTCAAACCCAAGCCTTGTAATATAGTCATGTAATTCATTATATTTTTGCATTTCCACTTCGGTAAGCTCAACTGCCAAAGGAGTCATTAATCCTTGACTATAAAACTCATTTTGAGTAAACTGCTCCTTAATCTTTTCATATCTAACCCTTTCATGGGCTGCATGTTGATCTATCAAAAACAGCTCATCCCCCAACTCAAGGATTATGAATGATTCAAAAGCCTGTCCCACAACCCTACTATTTAAGAGCTTTTCTTTGTCATTTTCTCTTTGAGATGAGGGTGCTTGGTCTGTTTCTGCCTGTTTGCTCATTTCGTTTGCTATGCTTTGGTAATTGACTATATGTGGTGGTTTGCTTATATTTTCAAAGCGTTTTTCCTGCTCAATTTTCATTTGCTGTTCAATCTGTTTTTCCTGTTCAATCTGTTTTGGCTGATCAATTCGCATTGACTGTTCAATCTGCCTTGGCTGTTCAATTTCCATTGACTGTTCAATCTGCCTTGTAGTGTAATGGCTTTGTTGTTGTTTTATGTCAAGTCCTATTATGGTCTGTTCTGCGTGACTACTTAGGCTTTTTGAGGTTCCTAATTTATTCTTAACAAGTTCAGTTTTGCTTGGGCCTAAATTACTATTATTATCTTCCTTCATACTCCCAACATCTTTAACTTGATGGATTAATGATGTTCCAGAAAGAGCTGACGAAACTGCAAAATTAACTGCTCTGAAAACTTGCTGTTCATCACTAAATCGCACCTCTAATTTTGCTGGGTGAACATTTACATCAACCAACCGTGGGTCAATATCCAATTTCAGCACCGTGAAAGGAAATCTTTTTTGCATTAGTTTAGTCTTATAGGCATCTTCAATAGCTGCAATGATTGTCTTATTGTAAACCCATCTTCCATTTACAAATACAAACTCAAAGTTGCGGTTTCCCCTGGATATTTCAGGCTTACCGGCATATCCTGAAATCTTGATACCTTCAGCTGTTGAGTCTAAAGGAATAACTGAATGAGCTATTTCTTTACCAAAGAGACTGTAGATAGTACTTAGCAAATCATGATTGCCCGGCGTATGAATAGTGGTCTTGCCTTGATTGATAAATTTCATCGATACATCAGGTCTTGCCAGTGCAATTCGTGTAATAGCATCATGTATGTAACCTGCCTCAGTCGCATCCCTTTTTAAAAACTTATAACGGGCAGGCGTATTGTAAAAAAGCTCTTTTACAATAAATGTTGTACCTTTTGGCGCACCTGTGGGTTTTGCATACAAAAACTCTCCGCCTTCAACTTTTACTCTTATCCCGTTTTCAGCCTTCAATGTTTTTGTAATCACTTCAACCTTTGATACAGATGCTATGCTAGCTAGAGCTTCTCCGCGAAACCCCATTGTAGCAATTGTATATAAATCGTCAATGCTCCTAATTTTACTTGTGGCATGCCTTTCAAATGCCATTTGCACATCATCTGAGTCAATTCCATCACCATTGTCAATAATTGTGATGCTTTTTTTCCCTCCATTTAATATATCCACTGTAATTGATGTGGCATTTGCATCAAGGGAGTTTTCCACCATTTCCTTCACAATAGATGCAGGTCTTTCGACCACCTCTCCAGCAGCTATTTGATTAGCAGTGTTTTCATCAAGTATTATTACTTTTCCCATAAATAACTCCTTATAAAAGGCTTTTTCAATCTAAAACATATAAATGTTAGCTGTTCGATATGTGTAACAATTCCTCTATAACAACCATGATACACTGTATACTGAAAGTAGGCACACTACTTTAGCTTCTGTTGTAATGAATATAACCTATTTAATGCATCTAGTGGTGTTAGTGTGCTAGGGTCCATCGTGCGTATTTCTTCAATGACTTCTCTCTCATTCTTAGATAGTGAACCAGCAGTTAAGAGATCAAGTTGACCGTCTACGGGTTTAATGTTTTTCTTTCTTGCTCCACTACTTTTATTTATATCAGCATCATCAAGTTCTTTTAATATAATTCTTGCTCTTTCTATCACAAGATCGGGAACACCTGCAAGTCCTGCCACTTCTATCCCGTAGCTCTTGTTAGCACCGCCGGGCACAATCTTTCTTAAGAATATAATCTCTTCGCCTTTTTTTCTAACATCAATTCGGCAATTTTTAATTCCTGAGAGCTTGTCCTCTAATTCAGTTAATTCATGGTAATGGGTTGCAAAAAGTGTTCTGCACCCCAATCGACCTTTATCATTAATAAATTCTATAACCGACCATGCAATTGACAGTCCATCATGAGTGCTGGTACCACGCCCAATTTCATCAAGAATCAAAAGGCTCCTTGGTGTAGCGTTGTTTAATATGTTAGCAACCTCAGTCATCTCTATCATGAATGTACTCTGTCCTGCAGCAAGATCGTCGGATGCTCCTACACGAGTAAAAATACGATCAGCTATTCCAATTCTTGCCTCAGATGCGGGTACAAAACTTCCCATCTGAGCCATTAATACAATTAGCGCCACTTGCCTTAAGTATGTAGATTTCCCAGCCATGTTAGGACCCGTTATGATAATTACTCTATCATTATTGTCATCTAATAATGCATCATTGGGAACGAATGGGGTTTTTCCAAGAACTTTTTCTACTACTGGGTGTCTTCCATCCTTTATGTTAATTTCACTACCCTCATTGACTTCAGGCTTTACAAAATCCTCTCTATCAGCTACTTCTGCAAGAGAACATAAAACGTCAAGTAATGCCATGGTATTAGCAGTTTTCTGTATCCTATGTACATCCTTTGCTATATTCTCTCGTATTTGACAAAAAAGTTCATATTCAAGGTTAGTAACTTTGTCCTCTGCACCTAATATAGTATCCTCAAGGTTTTTTAATTCCTCAGTAATAAACCTCTCACAATTTACAAGAGTCTGTTTTCGTATGTATCTATCTGGCACAAGTTCAAGGTTGGATTTTGTCACTTCAATAAAATATCCAAAGACTTTATTGAATTTAACTTTAAGGTTTTTAATACCTGTACTTTCTTTTTCTTTGCTTTCCAAATCAGCTAACCACTGTTTTCCGTCAACAAATGCACTTCTGTAATTATCAACATCTTGCGAATAACCATCGCGAATTATCCCGCCTTCTTTTATTGTAACTGGCGGATCCTCACAGATGGATTTATCAATAAGCTCATATATATCATAAAGCAAGTCTGTTTCATTACTAACCTCTATACAAAGAGCGGAGCTTAATTGTTTTGTTAAATCAATAATATATGGAATTTGCCCCATTGATGCCTTGAGCGACAATAAATCACGGGCATTAACATTGCCTACAATTAGCTTTGACGACAGCCTCTCCATATCATAAACATTTCTCAAAAGTTCCCTAAGCTCACTACGTATCATGAACTTATCCTTAAGCTCTGCAACAGCATCAAGGCGCTTGTTTATTTCATCTAAATCAAGTAAAGGCTGTTCAATCCATTTTCGTAGCAGCCGACCGCCCATTGCAGTCATAGTCCTGTCAAGCACCCATAAAAGACTGCCACGCTTTTTTCGATCTCTTAATGTTTCTGTAAGCTCAAGATTACGTCGACTTGAACTGTCAATAATCATATAGTTTTCTATTTTATATACTTGTAATTCTTTTATGTGATTTAAATCAACTTTTTGCGTGGACTTCAGATAGCTTATCAGCGCTCCCGAGGAGCATAGGGCGAGTTCCTCTTGTTTAACATAATCAAAGCCTTGGTACATTTCTATGTTTTTTATTGCCTCGTTCCTATTAAAGTATTGCTCATTAAGAATTGTTACATATACACCAGCTTTTTCTTTTAAATCATCAATAGATATGGTATTTGCAAACAATTCATTTACAACTAATTCAGAAGGCTTATATCGATATATTTCATCAAGAAGTTTTTTTAAAGTATTTCCGTAAACAATCTGTGTTGTATAGAAATCGCCAGTGGTAACATCTGTAACTGCTATTCCGAAATAATTTTGCAAACAATAAACCGACATTAAGTAATTGTTCTTTTTATCATCAAGCATTTCGGGATCGGTTACTGTGCCGGGGGTTATCACCCGAGTAACTTCACGCCTTACAATGCCTTTAGCTTGAGAGGGATCTTCCATTTGCTCGCAAATAGCAACTTTGTAGCCTTTATTTATTAGTTTTGCTATATAGTTCTGAACTGAGTGCCAGGGTACTCCGCACATAGGTGCTCGTTCTTCAAGTCCGCAGTCGCGTGCAGTAAGTGTGATTTCAAGCTCCCTTGAGGCAATCTCGGCATCTTCAAAGAACATTTCATAAAAGTCGCCCAACCTGTATAACAACAGACAATCTTTATATTGCTCCTTTATGTCGGTGTATTGCTGCATCATGGGTGTAAGTTTCATGAAATTTCTCCCTCCGGAATAACTGCGCCTTCAAGCCAAAATGGCCGCGATTTTACAATTTTCACTTTTACCAACTTGCCAGTTAAGTCTTCATCACAAGGAAAATTAACTAATTTATACTCTCTTGTCCTACCCGTATACATGGTGTCCTTATTTCTGCTTATTCCTTCCACAAGAACCTCCACTATTTTCCCATCATAAGTTTGATTTATTTCTTCTCCAATAGAATTTTGTAAATCTACAAGTCTTTGAAAACGTTCTTTTTTTACATCTTCGTCTATTTGGTTTTCAAACTTTGCGGCTTTTGTTCCAGTTCTTTTTGAATATAAAAATGTAAAAGCCTGATCAAAGCGCACTTTCTTTACAACATCAAGGGTTTCTAAAAAGTCCTCTTCTGTTTCACCGGGGAAACCTACAATGATATCTGTGGTAAATGAAATACCTGGAACCTGCTCTCTTACCTTGTCAATAAGACCAAGATAATGCTCCTTTGTATATTTTCTATTCATTTCTTTTAGTACTCTGCTACTACCTGATTGGAAAGGCAAATGCAAATGTTCACATACTTTTGGCAATTCCTTAATAGCAGTAATAAGACTATCTGACAAATCCTTTGGATGGGAAGTCATGAACCGAATTCTCTCAATACCTTGTATATCATTTATGGCATATAATAAATCGGCAAAGGCATCCTTTTTTCCTAAATCATTTCCATAGGAGTTTACGTTCTGTCCAAGCAAAGTTATTTCTTTATAACCAGCATCAGCAAGCCTTTGAACTTCGTCTACGATGTCTTGCTTATTTCTACTGCGCTCTCTGCCTCTGACATATGGAACAATGCAGTAAGAGCAAAAATTGTTACAGCCGAGCATGATATTTACCCATGCTTTAACATTTTCAGCCCTTGTAATTGGTGTACCTTCAACTATTTGACCTTCTGTATCCCAAACATCAAAGATGCGCTTACCTTTAGTTAAATACTTATATAAAAGCTCAGGAAAAGTATAGAGGTTGTGAGTGCCAAAAACTATCCCCACATGGCGATATGATTTTTTAATCTTCTCCACAACATGAGGCTGCTGCATCATACAACCAGTAATGGCTACTACACTTTTCTTTTCATCATCATCCGATGGCTTTAAAAGCCCCAAATGCCCATAAACTTTCTCTTCTGCATTCTCTCTGACACAACATGTATCAAAAACAATAATATCTGCCTTATCCCCTTCAGTTACTTTTGAATATCCCATATCATCAAGCATTCCTGCTATTTTCTCAGCGTCATGTTCATTCATCTGACAGCCAAAAACTCTGATGTCATAAGTGGGTTGGCGTCCTTCTTTGTTTGATATCTCTGTTGTTATGTCCTTTATTTTATCAATATAAGCATACTGTTTCTGTATTGTTTGTTCTGTTGCTTGTAATGTTTTCCTATCCGCCATCTATATTAAAACCTTCCTTTTTGAATATGATTAATTTATTTTATACATAATTATAGTTTACTTTTTATTTACTCTTTCAATTATACGTTTTATTTTATCCTCAGACAAGTTTTATATATGTTATACATTTTACGATATTATTTATTCGATTTAGCTATATGATATATTGTTGTTAGTATTACAGCGACTCTTTTTATGTATTTACTTCGTGATTGCCTTTTTTTACATTACAATAACCAGTATAGTAAAAAACATAATTTGATTACATACTTCATTTATTGTGCTAAAATCTTATAGGACTACTTTTATTATAGCTATTTAAACCGAAAACTTTAGTATAATAGATATTATCCAGATCGTACATTTGCATGGAATAAGCTTACTTTTACTGCTTTGTTTTGATGCGGCAGTTAGACAAGGGGATACACATGAAAGAAACAAAATATATACGAATCAGGGGTGCCAGTGAGCATAACCTAAAAAATATAGATATTGATATACCAAAGAACAAACTGGTAGTTTTGACCGGACTTAGCGGCTCAGGCAAGTCTTCTCTTGCTTTTGACACAGTATACGCTGATGGACAAAGGCGTTATATGGAATCGCTGTCCTCTTATGCAAGACAATTTATTGGTAATATGAAAAAACCCGAAGTATTGAGTATAGAAGGGATCTCACCAGCTATTTCCATATCACAGAAATCAACAAGTCATAACCCTCGCTCAACTGTGGGAACAGTGACTGAAATTTATGACTATCTTAGACTTTTATATGCAAGAATTGGTACACCCCACTGTCCAGAATGCGGTAAAGAGATTAATAAGCAATCGGTGGATCAGATTGTAGAGCAAATAATGAATTTACCTGAAAGAAGCAGAATTCAACTTCTTGCTCCTATTGTTAGAGGACGAAAAGGTAGGCATGAAAAAGTATTTGAACAGGCAAAAAGAAGTGGATATGTCCGAGTTTTTGTAGATGGAAATCAATATGATTTGTCAGAGGAGATCTCTCTGGACAAAAACATTAAGCATAATATTGATATCATTGTAGACAGGTTAATTGTAAGGGATGGGATACAGACACGGCTTGCCGATTCAATTGAAACGGTACTCAAGCTATCTGAAGGAATTGTGGTAGTGCGTACCGAAGACGGACAGGTTTTTACCTTCAGCCAAAACTTTGCCTGCCCTGATTGTAATGTTAGCATAACCGAGATAGAGCCAAGAAGTTTTTCGTTTAATAACCCCTTTGGAGCTTGCCCAAAATGCTATGGTATTGGCTATGAAATGGAATTTGATGAAGATTTAATGATTCCAGATAAAAGCCTTAGCATTGATGAAGGTGCAATTGCCGTATATGGCTGGCAATCAAGTAAGGATAAGGGAAGCTGGACACGAGCCATCCTTGACGCTCTTGCCCAAGAGTTTGATTTTTCATTAAGTGTTCCTTTTGAATCATATCCTAAAAAAATACATGACATTTTAATGTATGGAACAGATCGTTCAGTAAAAGTTTATTATCAAGGCAGATGGGGTGGCAATGAGCATGATATCACCTTTCAAGGAGTAATAGAGAGCGTAAAAAGGCATTATAGCGAAGCTTCTAATAAAGCAAAAGCCGAGCTTGAATCATTCATGCGCATCACTTCATGCCCGGTCTGTAACGGACAGCGATTAAAAAAAGAATCCCTTGCCGTTACTATTGCAGGAAAAAATATATTCGAAATGACCGATATGCCAGTTATAGACTTTTATGATTTTTTAGAAAAAATAAAACTTTCTGAATATCAAATGTCAATTGGTAGAAATATTTTAAAGGAAGTTAAGGCCAGGGTGCGTTTTCTTATAGATGTTGGTTTGGACTATCTTACATTATCAAGAGCTGCAAGCACATTATCGGGAGGCGAACACCAAAGAATTCGTCTTGCGACACAAATTGGTTCGGGACTGGTTGGAGTTGATTACATTTTAGATGAGCCTAGCATTGGACTCCATCAAAGGGATAACGATAGATTAATTAAGGCTTTATGCAATTTAAGGGATATGGGAAACACTGTTTTAGTTGTGGAGCATGATGAGGAGACAATACGTACAGCAGACTATGTTGTTGACATAGGTCCAGGTGCCGGTGAGCATGGTGGTGAGATTATCGCCTGCGGTACAGCAGAAGAAATCATGAAGAACCCAAACTCTATCACAGGTGCTTATCTAAGTGGAAAATTATCCATCCCCGTACCTGCAAAGCGCAGAACCTATAAAAATTATCTCACCGTTTATGGTGCGAAAGAGAACAACTTACAAAATATTAATGTAACATTCCCGTTAGGTGTTTTTGTTTGTGTAACAGGTGTATCTGGTTCAGGGAAAAGCTCCCTTCTCAATGAAATTGTTTATAAGTCACTTGCAAAAAAACTCAATCGAGCCAGAACAGTTGCAGGTAAACATCAAAGTATTGAAGGTATAGAGTTCCTGGATAAAATTATAAATATTGATCAAAGCCCTATTGGAAGAACTCCACGCTCTAACCCTGCAACATATATTGGTGTATTTGATCTAATCAGAGATTTATTTGCTTCCACTCCAGACGCAAAAGCGAGAGGGTATAAAAAAGGGCGCTTTAGTTTTAACGTTAAAGGTGGGCGCTGTGAAGCATGCCAAGGGGACGGTAGCATAAAAGTAGAGATGCATTTTCTACCCGATGTCTACGTTCCTTGTGAAGTATGTAATGGTAAACGTTATAATAGAGAGACTTTAGAGGTTCGCTATAAAGGTAAAACCATATTTGATGTGCTGAATATGACAGTGGAAGAAGCTCTTAAGTTCTTCGAAAACCTTCCTCTCATTAAAAGGAAAATACAAACTCTTTATGATGTGGGCCTTTCATACATTCAGCTTGGTCAACCTTCCACAACATTATCAGGCGGTGAAGCCCAGAGAATTAAACTTGCAAGTGAATTAAGCAGGAAAAGTACTGGAAAAACATTATATGTTCTGGATGAACCTACAACTGGATTACATTTTGCCGATGTTCATAAACTGATTGATATTTTGCAGAAGTTAGTAGATGGCGGTAATACGGTAATTGTAATTGAACATAATATGGATATGATTAAAACGGCTGACTATATTATTGACATGGGTCCGGAAGGTGGAAATAGAGGCGGAAGGGTTGTTGCTCATGGAACTCCTGAACAAATAGCTGCAAATCCCAACTCATACACTGGCCAATACTTGAGGGACTATTTGAAATAGGATTACGGTTGCATCACAAAAACCTTATCCAAAACAAAGAGGGTTATTTCCTTGCACTTTAATGAAGGAAATAACCCTTTTTTTGAGGCTGAATAATCGTCCGTGTATATGGAAATGGCTATGTATGCCAAAGGCATGAGTCCAACGACCATTGAATCGTTTGGGGCGCTCCCCAGCGTAGCCTGATTTATACTACAATATAATTATTAACAACTATTGGTTTATTGTTCCATTTACACTAAAGAATATTCACTCCCTTTTTTTATTTGCTTCATTATTCAGTATGTATTGCAGACAGCGCACTAATTTTCGTTGCCTTTCTGGCTGGGAAGAACCCGGATATTAGCCCAATAGCGGCGCTAAATGCCATACCTAAAACAGCAAGCCAAACTGGTACTATTGATAACTTTGTCTCCCCCATCATCCCAATGTTGCCCGATAAGAATCTTACTCCTACGGTATTGAGAAGATATGATATACCATAGCTGACACCGACGCCGATGGTACCTCCAATGAAGCCTATCATGGATGATTCATATAAAAACATACGTCTTATATCTTTTATTCTTGAACCTATTACCTTCATAATTCCAATTTCTTTTGTTCTCTCATAAATTGACATAACCATAGTATTTGCAATACCAATAGCAGCGACAAGCAAGGATATTGCGCCTATTCCGCCAAGAACACCTTGTAGAACTGCTTGGGTCTTGTTGGCTTGTTCAAGGGATTCTGCCATGCTGTATGCATTTAGACCTGTGGCCCTTATTTGTTCTTGCACTTCAATAACATTTTTTATCTCATTCACTTTAACTTTTGCCTGTTGATATCCAATCTCTTCGGTCTTTTTTCTACGTGTGCCACCTTCTTCAGAACCAGTCCTTCTATTGTAATCTTCTTGCAACTCCAATAGCCCATCAATACTCATAAATGCTCTATATGCAGTTTCCCAGTCACCTTCTTGAAGAACTCCCACACCTTCAACTTTATAAAGTCTTGCCCTTTTTGGTGTACTTCCAGGATATCTTTCTCCATAGCTCATATCAAATGTCATTTTGATTTTATCTTCAAGAAAATTAAAATCCATTTCTTCTTGTTCCATACCATAACCCCAGCTGTACCTGTTTCTGTCCTTTGGGTTATAAAACTGGTATTTCATGTCGAATCCAAAAACAATCTGATTGGTATCGCCTGGTGACAAAGTCCTTCCTTCACTAACTTTATAACCTAATGCCGCCATTGCTTCGGGTTCAAGTCCAACAATACTAACATACCCTAAATATTTACCTATCTCCATCTTAACAGAGGTCTCATAAAAGGGTGTAACTGCTTCAACATTTTCAATAACTCTAATCTTCTCTATATCACTTTCGTATATTTTGGGCTCAACCCATTCATCCCTTCTTCTAGGTTGTACAGTTTGTTCGTAATTGGGATATACCGTAATTACACTCAAGTCTCCCATCATGCTCATTTGTTCTTTATAAGACACATTAATGGCTATTCCCAGTGAAAGCATGATAATAATTGCAGTTGTACCAATAACTATGCCCAGCACCGTCAAAACCGTTCTTATTTTACTTCTGAACAGGTTTCTAAATGCCATCCTGATTACATCAAATATCTTCATCCAACATCAACTCTTTTCTTTTCTTGCGTCTTTTAAGAACAATAATAAGAACAATAACACCTACTAATACAACACCACCAATTATAACTGGAATGAGCGGAAACTTTGAAGTTTGTTCTTCCATGCCGGGATACATTCCTGGATTATCGGGAAACATATCATTCGGGAAAGGATTCATAACTGGCTCAGCTTCCATTGCATTGACTGTAAATTCAGTTTCAATTCTATGCTCTTCCCCTGCTGCATCTTCAAATGTATATACCAGCAATCCTTTAGTTTCTCCAGGTTGTAGAGGAGTGATACTTGCATCATAATAGTCAGCATTACCTATCTCGAAATTACCCACAAAGTAATTGGATTCTCTTGTATCAAAATCACCTTCAACTCTTATCATAAGATTTGAAAGTTTTACTCTTCCTGTGTTATAGAATTCAGAGGAAACATAAACGGGTTCCCCAACAAAAGCAGGCTCAGATACAATTACATCCGTTACCTCAAGTTTTGCAGATTGAATAACAGGAATGCCAAAAAGATCTTCCATATTATTAGTCTTAAGTTGCTCATCTTCCTCATACTCATATTCAAACAAAGCTTTAACCACATAGGTTTTTGCCTGTGCATCCGGTATTGTATACATCACCATTTCTTTTTTAGAAGTTTGACCAGGTTCCAGCTTATCAATATAAAAAGTATTACTGGATTGTACAGGTGTAAATACGCTTCCACCAGTTTCTTTGCTTCCCTCATCAACTACAAGAGTTATCTTCATATTTTGAATGGACTTGACTTTACTTGTATTCAAAAACTCCATGTTAAGCGTGAAGTTCTCCCCAGCCTTTACCATTCCGGGATCGGAAGAATATTCAGATATTATTATTTTAGGAACGGTATTTAGTATATCTTTCTTTTCTTCTTCAC
>JAAYPS010000192.1 GCA_012519655.1 Clostridiaceae bacterium
CTTGGGCGGTTGGAGCGACCTGAGTTGTCTTGTTGGCTTGGGTTGTTGGAGTGTCCCGAGCCACCGACTTTTTCGAACTTTTTTCACCATCACAACCCGAAAATGGGATAATAGTGAGTAAAACACACAATAGTAAGCATAGAGCAGATCTTTTTGTCATCTGTTTAACCTCCTTTTACGAGTTTGTTCTTGTAAAAGAGTATACTTGTTTTGTCACATCTCTATTTGGAGAATACAACAAGTATATATAACTGTCAATATTAACAAAAGATGCCATATATGATATCTTAGTTTAAGCAATACGAGCATCAGAAACACTATTTTTATCATTTCCCGTAAATATATTTTAGGGTTTCTGATTCGAAATATCAACTAACTATTTTGGTGGGTGTAAATTTCCAAATTACTTGTATGCTGAAATATACTGTGCTATAATAAAATTTAAAACTTAGATTAATTGTAATTACTATGAAAGAGTTAAGTAGCATATTCCCAATTTATTAAAGGCTTTTGCGATGTAACCTATAAAATAGTAGTTGTATAATATGCGATGGCAAACTATAATGTATAACCACAACATATTGTACGACGATACTTAAACTATGTAGCATAGCAAAATGCCCTACAGAGAAAGAATGTCATAGGCTGAAAACATTCCAATAAATGGAATTTTGTGAATTTCCCTCTGGAGTAGCTTTTCCGAAATTAGTGAAGGTGAAAGCTGTCATACACTAAGCCTTATAATAAGTAAGAAAAGCCGGTTCCGCGCCGTTAATGTGGGAGGTAGAGTGTACACAATAATTTGTGTAAACATAGGTGGTACCGCGGGGTTAAGCTTCGTCCTATATAGGATGAGGCTTTTTTGATATTAAGGAAATTATTTGTGACATGATGATTCTTGAAAGGAGAGGTAACATGAAGGAGCAATTGCAAGCAATTGCTAATGAAGCATTAGCTAAACTCGAACATGTAGAAGATATGAAAAGCCTTGAGGAAATAAGAATTCTGTTCTTAGGAAAGAAAGGAAAACTTACAAGTATCCTAAAAGGAATGGGTTCTCTTTCTGCAGAGGAGAGACCTGTCGTAGGACAGATGGTTAATGATGTCAGAAAACAGCTGGAGGAAAAGATACAGAATACAAGAAGTGAACTTATTAGGAAAGAACAGGAGAAAAATATCGCACAAGAAGCTATTGATGTTACTATGCCCGGAACTATATTGCGTACAGGGAAAAAACATCCACTAACTCAGGTGCTTGATGAAATAAAAGAAGTATTCATAGGGATGGGTTACGAAATTGCAGAAGGTCCTGAAGTAGAGTTGGATTACTACAACTTTGAGGCACTAAATATACCGAAAAATCATCCTGCCAGGGATACCCAAGACTCCTTTTATATTAATGAAAATGTAGTCTTAAGGTCACAGACATCTCCTGTTCAGATCAGAGTTATGGAAAAACAAAAACCACCAATTAAAATTATCTGCCCAGGAAGAGTGTATCGCTCGGATCCTGTTGATGCTACCCATTCTCCAATATTTCACCAAGTTGAAGGTCTTGTAGTTGATAAAGGTGTTACTATGGGCGACTTAATTGGAACACTTCAGGTATTTGCCAAAAATCTCTTTGGTGAAGAAACAGATATACGCTTAAGACCTCATCATTTTCAGTTCACCGAACCCAGCGCTGAAGTAGATGTTTCTTGCTGGACATGTGGTGGGAAGGGATGCAGAGTCTGTAAAAACGAAGGATGGATTGAAATTCTTGGAGCAGGAATGGTACATCCTAAAGTACTCGAAACATGTGGTATAGATCCTAAAGTGTATAGCGGATTTGCTTTTGGGCTTGGTGTTGAGAGAACAGCAATGGGACGTTTTAATATTGATGATATGCGCCTTTTATATGAAAATGATATACGTTTTCTTAAACAATTTTAGTATAGAATTATCATAAAGATTGGAGTGAATTATAAGTGAAAGCACCTATTTCTTGGTTGAAAGATTATGTAGATATAAATGTGGATATGAAAAAGCTTGCACATCTTGTAACGATTTCTGGAAGCAAAGTTGAGGCAATTGACGATTTGGGAAAATCCATCGATAAGGTTGTTGTAGGAAGAATTGTTTCAATGGAACCCCATCCAGATGCAGATAGGCTCAAAATTACACAGGTTGATGTGGGAAAAGAAGTAATTCAAATAGTTACTGGTGCTCCAAATGTCAGCACTGGAGACTATATACCTGTAGCTCTTGTAGGTGCGCAGCTACCTGGAGGAGTAATTAAAGAAACTAAACTTCGTGGAGTTGAATCATATGGGATGATGTGCTCTATTGAGGAATTAAACTTAACCCATGATTACTTGCCCGACGCTCCAAAAGACGGGGTATATATTTTTAATAATGAGCCTGAACTGGGCATGGATGTAAAAGAAGTACTAGGCCTTGAGCCTGTCATAGAGTTTGAAATAACATCTAATAGACCTGATTGTTTCAGCATTGTGGGTTTAGCAAGAGAAACGGCTGTAACATTAGGTACTGATTTTAAGAAGCCGGAAATTACCGTTAAAGAAGAGGGTGAAGGCAAGGCATCTGATTTTGTATCTGTTAGTATTAGAAACAGTGAACTATGTAGCAGGTATGCTGCAAGAACTGTAACCGATGTCAATATACAACCATCACCTGAATGGATGCAAAGACGTCTAGCTGCAGCAGGGATGAGGCCCATTAACAATATAGTTGACATAACCAACTATGTAATGCTAGAAATGGGTCAACCCATGCATGCCTTTGACTTAAAATGTGTGGACGGAGGAAATATAATTGTAAGGTCTGCACAGGATGGTGAGACAATTACAACACTTGATGGGCAGAAACGAAAGCTCGATTCATCTATGTTGGTAATAGCAGATGAAAATAAGCCTGTTGCAATTGCAGGCATTATGGGCGGAGCAAATTCTGAAGTAACAAGTGAATCAAAAATGATTTTACTTGAATCCGCAACATTTAACGGGACTTCAGTGAGATTGACAAGTAAAAAGGTTGGAATAAGGAGTGAAGCATCCAATCGGTTTGAGAAAGGATTGGATTCTGAGAACGTTATTAAGGCTTTGGACCGCTGTGCTCAATTAATTGAGCAGTTGGGAGCAGGAAGGGTTATTCCTGGCATAGTGGATTGCTATCCCGTAAAACCTGAGCCTGTAAAAGTACAAATTAATGATGTAGAGATAAACCGTTTACTTGGAACAAACATTGATAAAGAATGGATGTTTGAACTATTTGAAAAACTTGAGTTTGAAGTAGATAGGGATTCAATGATGTTAACTATTCCAACTTTCCGCCCTGATGTTCGTGTTATGGCTGATTTGGCTGAAGAAGTAGCGCGTTTTTATGATTACAATAATATAAAGCCAACTTTATTGTCAGGTGCTACGTCGACAATTGGCAAAAAGAATCATAACCAAAAGATGGAGGACCTTATTGCTCAGCTAATGTTATCTTTAGGATTGTTTGAAACATATAGCTTCTCATTTACAAGTCCAAAGGTATGGGACAGGATGAGACTTCCAGAAGAACACATTCTTAGGGACGCTGTTGTTATAACAAATCCTCTTGGTGAAGATTTCAGTATTATGCGAACCACTACCATCCCAGAAATGCTGGGGATAATTAAAACAAACTATAACCGCAAAGTAGAAGAAGGTGGGTTCTTTGAGATTTCTTATGTATACAAGCCAATTAAAGAACAGTTACTTCCAGAAGAGCGAAAAGTATTGACTATTGGGTTATATGGAAATGTTGATTTTTATTATCTAAAAGGAATTGTTGAGCAACTTTTTGCTCAAATGAACATTACAAATGCGGATTATTCTCCTGAAAAAAATCATCCTTCCTATCATCCCGGAAGATGTGCAAGGGTTTCATTAGGTAATACAGATATTGGATACATTGGCGAAATACACCCAGAAGTAGCATCAAATTTTGAGTGCCCTAAGAGAACATATATAGCAGTACTTGATATTAGCCATATGATTGAAAATTCAAATATGGTAAAAGAGTACTCTGGTCTTCCCAAATATCCAGCTATAGGTAGGGATATAGCTTTAATAGTTGATGAGGGAGTTCTTGTGAAGGACATCGAAGCTGTAATTAAACAGCGAGGTGGAAAGATTCTTGAACAGATTAAGCTATTTGATGTATATAAAGGGGAACAAGTTCCTGAAGGTATGAAGAGTGTTGCGTATACCTTGACATTTCGTTCCATGGACAGAACTCTTGTTGATGAAGAAGTAAACAAGACGATGAGCAAAATATTACATGGACTAAAAACAAATTTAAATGCTACATTGAGAGAGTAGTCAATTTAGAAAAATAGACTTTATTGTAGAAAATTCCTAAAGTAATAGGATGGAGATAACGGTTTTGTCTCCGTCCTATTCTTCTCTGTTTGTGCTACCAGATCATTTCAATTGGCATTGTAAAGTCTTGCCCACCAATTCTTTGCTTAGGTTCATCAAACCCAAGCACGTATGAATTTGTGGCTTTTATATCATATTCAAACATTGTCTTAGATAAATCAGACATTTGCTTTTTGTAATTTGCCACTTTTACAACTAAAGGTCGTGTGGATTCATTTTGAATTCTTGCCAAAAGTTCGCGTCCTTTATTGTTAAATCCAAGCACTCGCAGATAGCCACAAGTATCATCATTTATAAACATTTGTAGATCCTTTTTTTTAATACTCCACAATAAATTTGAAGTAATTCTTTTTATCCGACTAGTAGGATATCTACTTGTTGTAACCAAATTGATCAGCTCATCCAAAGTACCAGAATTTAATGCGCAGGAAATAAGTCTATTTTCAAGTCCTTCATTAACGTCGGGTATTTGCTGTAGTATTTCCGGGCTGGACATCCGTAGCAATTGAAGTATTATTCCTTCAAAAGCATCTGGAAAAACAGGACCCCTTCGTTTTTGTAACTCTTGTTCCATTATGTCAATTACATATTGAGGAAGATTATTGTTAAGAATAGGATCAGTTAGTTGACCTCCATTTTTCAAAAACAATCTAATTGCTGAAGCACTTGAGTAAGATGAATTAAGTGTATTATCTGTATAGACAGAGCCCCGTCTTTTTAATGTAATTGGTTGAATGCTACTCTTTAAATTTTTTAATGCTTTCAGATATTCTATCGCAAGAATATTATTGGATTTAGACATAATATTATCTGGTAATTCACGAAGGATTGAAGTTAAGGCTTTATCGCGAGCTATAGGAAATGAAAAGCCAAGACCTAAATATTTTTTTAAATGTTCTTTATACTCAGTAGGCTCATCATATAGTACAGACGCGATTCTCCATAAGGAACCAAGCTCACCCTGCTCACTTCCAAAACTTAAATAATCGACAATTCCTGTACTATGAAGTGTTCGGACAGCCCCATAAGCAAATATTTCAGCTGATGCACATGCAAATACAACGGGCAGCTCCAACACAAGGTCTATTCCACCATTAAGTGCCATTTTAGTTCTTGCCCATTTGTCGACGATTGCAGGCTCACCTCTTTGGACGAAGTTACCACTCATAACACAAATGGTATGCGTTGCACCAGTTCTCTTAATAGACTCTTCAATATGATAAACATGTCCTAAGTGAAAAGGGTTATATTCCGATACAATTCCAAGAACTTTCATGTAATTTACCTCAACAAATCATTTGCGTACTGAAATATAAATAATTGCAATGGCGAGAAATACCTGTATTAATTATAAATGGTCGGGGATAGAATAACAAGGGAGTGATACTATTGTCAGATAAACTGGTAGAAGTAATACGCAATGGCTTATTAGAGAGCTTTCATGTGGGAAACATAGCAGTTGTAGACAGACAAGGTCATATCATAAGACATGTTGGTAACCCTGACCAAATTTGTTATTTTCGTTCTTCAGGAAAGCCGTTCATTTTATTGTCTCATCTTATAAAGAAGATAAACGAGAAGTTTGAATTGACATTACCTGAATTAGCAATTATGGCATCCTCGCATAATGGTGGTAGTAAACATATTCAAACTCTTATTGGAATTGCTAATAAGCTTGATGTAAAGGAAAGTGATATAACATGCGGCGTTAGAGAGCCCTATGGTCAAAATGAAAGATATGAACTCTATGGAACGGAAAACAGGCCCAGTCAATGGCATAACAATTGTTCGGGTAAACATCTTGGAAATATTGCTGCTTGTAAAGCCATGGGATGGTCTTTTCATGATTATTCGAATTTCCAACATCCATTACAGCAAGACATATTGAGTATAATATCAGAATTCAGTAGCTATCCAAAGGAGAAAATTCATATTGGCATAGATGGATGCGGTGTACCTGTTTTTGGAGTGCCTCTAAAAAACATGGCGCTATCTTATGCAAGATTATTTGACACAGAATTTCAAGACCAGAAGTATAAGGATGAGCAGCTATTGCTATATGATGCTATAAAACAATATCCCGATATGATTGCAGGAGACGGAAGATTGGATACTGAATTAATTCGAAACACAGCCGGGGAACATTTTGGGAAAATGGGAGCTGATGGCATATTCTGTATCCATATACACTCTAAAAGACTTGGTATTGCCATAAAAGTACAAGATGGAGGAATTAGAGCGGTTGATCCGACTGTAATTGAGACACTAAAGCAACTTGGCACATTATCAAATAACGTTTTAGAAAAACTCAGTATATTTCATTATCCCCCGCTTCAAACTTGGTCTGGAAGACGGGTGGGTTTCATAAATCCTATATTCAAGCTTATTTAAAATATATAATCTGTTATTGAAACTTGTATTCAACTAACTCTAAAATGCCGTATGTAGAAGCCTTTGATTACCACATTATTGACAAAGGAATGCTAACTGTGTTATTTTCAGTGAAGCAACTATGGTTTTATGCGATATGGGAGGGTTTGGGTTGGTATTTTCAAGTTTAATTTTTCTTTATCTTTTTTTGCCATTGAGCTTTATTTTCTATTTTCTAAGTAAAAACATTACATACAGAAATGCTATTTTAGTTTTATTCTCTCTTACATTCTATGCTTGGGGTGAGCCAGTATGGATTATTCTTTTGATTTTTAGTGCTGCTACAGACTATTTCCATGGGATTATTATAGAAAAACACCGAGGAACTTGGAAAATGAAAGCAGCCCTGATATCATCGTTGGTTTTGAATTTATCGCTGCTAGGTTTCTTTAAGTATTCATCTTTTCTGTCACAAAATATCAATGCCTTGTTTGGTACAAATATACCTGGAAGTACATTTGACCTTCCCATCGGAATTTCATTTTATACTTTTCAGACCATATCATATGTTGTTGATGTCTATCGTAATGAAACAAAAGCACAGACATCGTTTCTCAAGTTTTTACTATTTGTCTCTCTATTTCATCAGCTAGTAGCAGGTCCTATTGTAAGATATAGTGATATTGCTGCACAGATTGATGAACGACATGTTACACTTTCGGATATGTATGGTGGAATTAACAGGTTTATAGTAGGTCTTGGTAAAAAGGTGCTTTTAGCTAATACAGCAGGGGAAATAGCCCAACCTATTTTAAATGGTGATATAAATTCACTTACCACAATTGGAGCTTGGATAGGAATTATTCTTTATTCTATGCAGATATATTTTGATTTTTCTGGCTATTCTGATATGGCGATAGGAATGGGTAAAATGATTGGTTTTCACTATAAGGAGAACTTCAACTATCCTTATATAGCTAAGTCGGTTACGGATTTTTGGAGAAGATGGCATATTTCTCTTAGCTCATTTTTCCGTGACTACTTATACATACCGCTAGGAGGAAATAAAAACCACCATTATCGCAACCTCTTAATAGTTTGGTTTTTAACGGGATTGTGGCATGGTGCAAGCTGGAATTTTGTGTTATGGGGTTTGTTTTACGGAGTTTTAATAATCTTAGAAAAGAAAGTGTTGTTGGGGGTGCTAGAGAAAATACCATCTTTCCTTTCTCATATATATCTTCTAATAATCACAAACATAGCATGGGTTTTTTTCTATTTTACCGATTTAAACAAGGTTTTTTCATTCCTTGGTATAATGTTTGGGATAGGTGCAAATGGATTTGTAAACGTAGAGGATTCTATGACTATTTTAAACAATGGACTATTCATAATAATTGCTGCTATAAGTTGCACACCAATTGCAATAACATTGCGTAAGTTTATAGAGAAAAAGATTGAAGGCTGGAAATACAAGGACTTAGTCCCAGATGTTTTATACCCCGCAATAAATGTCTTGCTTATGCTTTTATGCACAGCGTTCCTTGTAGGAAGAACATATAACCCTTTTTTATACTTCAGGTTTTAAGTTATAGGAGAGTCTGGAATGAAAAGAAAATATATAAATATAGTAGTGTTTTTTACATTAATAATGGGTATTGGTTTGCTAAACTTATTCTATAGTGACAGACAAGTATCGGTGTATGAGAATAGAGAGCTTGAGCAATTTCCTCAATTTTCAATTGAAAAATTCCTTTCAGGTGAATATTTCGAAAGAATTAATCTTTATTTTTCTGATCAGTTTTTACTGAGAGATAACTTTGTTCAAATCAGTAGTGTGGTAAAGGATTTTAAAGGTATTCCAGGCATTGAAGGTGCGACAATAGTAGTGCAAAGTGGCTTTAATGACGCTGTAGAACAGGCGGCTGTACCTTATATAAACGAAAACATGGAAGACATACAAACACCTGATGAATCTCATATAACCATAACCCCAGAACCTTCATTAGAAAAAGCTTTGCAGGAGAATTTAGTACAAGACTCAGATTATGACATACCTGTTCAGGAAGAATTTCCTGATGCTACTCATGAGGTTGAGGACTCGAATGCTGATTCATCAGATGCACATAGTGAAGATAAAAAACAAACAGATTTGTTATCATCCTCAAACGAAGAAACACAAGCTATTGCAGAGCCAACAAAGGTTCCTTCAAATGCTGTAACGCCTGACAAACAAAAAGATGACAATGGCAAAAAAATAGGGAGAATTCTTATTTACAAGAATAGTGCAATGCAGCTGTTTAGAGCAAATGGTGTCGCTGAAGAGTACTATGCAAATACTTTGAATAGTTTTAAACAAAGGGTGGGAGAGCAGATAAAGGTATATTCTCTTCTTGCTCCTACGAGTATAGAGTTTATTGACAATATGAAGTACAAGGAATTAACAGACTCACAAAAAGATGCAATTTCTCGCGTGAATAATAAGTTTGAAGGTATTGAGACTGTAAATGCTTACGAGAAGCTTGAAGAGAAAAAGGACGAATATATCCATTTTAGAACCGATCACCATTGGACAGCATTGGGAGCCTACTATGCTTACACTGGTTTTGCAAGTTCTGCCGGCTTTGGGACTATCCCGTTAGAAAAATACGAAACTGAAATTATTGAAGAATATGTGGGCTCTATGTATGATATGACATCAAGCAATACATTAAAAAAACATCCCGATACAATTACTGTATATAAGCCATTTGTAGAGAATGTGTATAATGTTTGGTATGAAGGACCTGTAAAGCTTAAGGTTATTGATATGTACCACGCTAGCCAAAAGAACAAATACAGAGTTTTTATTAGTGGTGACAGACCTTTAGGTATTATAGAGAGTGAAGTAAAGAATAATAAAAAGATTCTTGTTATAAAGGATTCATATGGCAATGCGATGGTTCCGTTCCTTTTACCACATTACGAGGAAATATATGTTGTAGATCCCAGACAATACAAAAAGAATATTTTCGAACTTATTGAAGATAAAGGCATCCAAGAAGTACTTTTTCTAAACTATGCTCTTATCTTGGGAGATACTAGTTTTCCTGATTTGATAGTAAAAGTTATGGAGCAATAGGCGTATAAAGAGCTTTTCAGAGGTTGTGTTACATATGTTTAACTTCTATAAGATGATTTGAATAAATAACACCGTCGCAAGGCGAGGTTGTGTCACGTATGTTTAGCTTCTCTAGAAACTTGCGTAATAGATTTTATTTTTTCTATTGACAGGAAATATCTTTTCGTGATATGATGATAGAAATATTTAAAAACTGTGAAGAGGAATAGTAAGTATCCCGAACCTTACAGAGAGTTGTTGGATGGTGAAAAACAACAGGGGAATGATATTGAACTCTCCTTGGAGTTTCCTTCTGAAATCAAGAGTAGGAAAGGACGGAGGCCCATCGTTATAGGGGCAGGATATCGGTCAATTACACCTGTATCTGGATTGAAAAGAGTGGTTCATTCATCCTTCGTCTCTTTGGCGAAGGTTTTTTATTAGAAACAATCTTTAGTTCAAAATATCAGGGGTATATTTATCGGTTTCCGTTGAGTGTATTCCGAAAGGAATAAAAAAGGGTGGTACCGCGGGTCTTCCGTCTCTTTGTAGGGATGGGGGCTTTTTTTATTTCAAAAAATTTTGTAGGAGGTTGAAATAATGAAACTTGAAAAGTACAAAAAACATGAGCCATTTATTTTGAAAGATAGAACCTGGCCAGATAATATACTGCAAAAGGCACCTACATGGTGTAGCGTGGACTTAAGAGACGGTAATCAGGCTTTACCGACTCCAATGAATGTTGATAAAAAAATGAAAATGTTTAATCTGCTAAAGAAAATAGGATTTAAGGAGATAGAAGTAGCATTCCCTTCTGCCTCAAATACAGAATTTAGTTTTGTTCGTAAAATAATTGAAGATAACTATTTAGACGAGGATACTGTTATTCAAGTTTTAACACAGTCCAGGGAGCACTTGATTAGAAGAACTTTTGAATCAATAGAAGGGGCAAAGAAGGCAATTGTACATTTGTACAACTCAACATCTGAGCAACAAAGACGAATTGTATTTAAGAAAGACAAATCTGAAATTATCCGCATTGCTGTTGAAGGAACGAAATTAATTAAACAGCTAAGTGGTATGTGTGACACCGATATTCGTTTTGAGTATTCACCTGAGAGCTTTACTGGTACAGAAATGGATTTTGCTCTTGAGATCTGTGAAGCAGTAATGACGGAATACCAACCAACACCTCAGAAAAAAGCAATAATTAATTTACCAGCAACTGTAGAGATGGCAACTCCAAATGTATATGCAGACCAGATTGAATGGTTTTGCAGAAATATCAGTTGTAGAGATAGCGTCATCATAAGTATTCACACCCATAATGATCGTGGTACTGGAGTTGCAGCAAGTGAATTAGCAATGCTTGCAGGGGCAGATCGTGTAGAGGGTACACTTTTTGGAAACGGTGAAAGAACAGGTAATCTTGATATCATTAATGTTGCGTTAAACCTTTACTCTCAAGGAATAGATCCCGAGCTTGACATTTATGATATAAATTCAATCATTGAAACCTATGAAGAATGTACAGACATGAGGGTGCACGAAAGACATCCTTATGCAGGGCAATTGGTCTTCACTGCTTTTTCTGGATCGCACCAGGATGCAATAAATAAAGGTTTAAGATACTTAAGAGAGGAAAAGCCTAAATATTGGGATGTGCCATACCTTACAATAGATCCAAATGATATTGGTAGACAATACGAAGCAATTATCCGTATTAATAGTCAATCGGGTAAAGGCGGCGTAGCATTTATTATGGAGAACGAGTTCGGATATCATTTGCCTAAAGCAATGCAGCCCGAATTTGGAAGCATAATAAAACAGAAGTCTGATGAAACAGACAAAGAATTGACAGTTAACGAAATAATGGATGCTTTCACAGAAAACTATCTAAATGTTAAAGGACCCTATAAGTTGTTAGAATATCACGTCGAAAGCCGAAGTGGTCAAGTAAATGTTAGTGCTAAAGTATCAAGGCATGACCGGATACTTGAATTATCAGGTGAAGGAAACGGACCTATTTCGGCATTCTTTGATGCATTAAAAAGTACAAGTGCTGCAAAATATCGCTTTGAAGCTTATTATGAGCATGCCCTTTCAAGTGGTGCAGATGCGGAAGCTGTGGCGTATATTAAGTTGGCAAATGGTGGAGGAACAAGTATTTTTGGGGTCGGACAGGATAGAAACACCACCACTGCTTCCTTTAAAGCAATAATATGTGCAATGAACAGAGCGGTGATGGAAAAAAAGAAAAACAATGTTTAGTTAAAATGTTTAGTTAAATAGATTAATAATAGTAGTGTTATTATCTGAACAAAGATGGATACCCGCTTGCCTTCTATAGGTGGCGGGTATTTTCAATTTTCTGTCAACTTTATTTTCTTAAACTAACCTAAGTTAATTTTAA
>JAAYPS010000193.1 GCA_012519655.1 Clostridiaceae bacterium
ACCTATATGAGTATGACAAAGTAGTACTTGAAGTAGATGGAACTGGAGATCAGGTAGCAAGAAACTTATATGGAATCAATCTACTAATGAGAGACGTTGATGAAGATTCTTACTACTATGTGTATAATGGACATGCAGATGTAACAGCACTAATTAATGCAAGTACAGGAAATGTTGAGGCAACCTATTACTATGACCCATTTGGTAATATATTAGAGTCTACAGGAGATGTAAACAATAACATTACTTATGCAGGATATCAGTATGATGAAGAGACAGAGCTGTATTACCTAAATGCAAGAATGTATGACCCTAAAGTTGCAAGATTCTTGCAGGAGGATACATATAGAGGGGATATAAACGATCCGCTTAGTTTGAATCTGTATGCGTACTGTGCCAATAATCCAATTGTATACTATGATCCAACAGGTTACAACAGGGTTTCTAAATGGTGGGGCAGACAAACTGCTGATTGGAAAGCTGCGTGGAATGTATTGACAGGACCAAAGGATGAAAGAGATGCAGCTTTTACACAAATAAATAGATATGCAATCGAAGAAAATAGTCTTTATATTTCTGTAGTATCAGATATGGGAGCTGCATTAGCAGGAGCGGTAGATGCAGTTAAAGACCCTACGCAAGCATATCATGATGTTAATAAAACACTGTTTAAACCATTTGTTACGCAAACATTAGGAGTAGAAGAAGAATCAAATACCTATAAGGCATTGAGATATATTGGATTTAAAGCAGAAGCAGTTTCAATATATTCTATGGAAACAACTAAAGGTCTAGCAGGATTAGGAGCAAAAGTTGTTGAAACAGCATATGATTCTACCATGTATTCATTTAATCCTACAGACATTTATCGACAAAGAAAGGTTGAGGAAAATAGAAAATTTTGGAGTAGTTTGCCTAGTGCTATGATTGATGGTATAACAACAAATGTTGAGACTATATTTACGCCAGAAAAAGCGTATAACTTCTTTCTAAATCCTAATGCTAGTCTTGAAGATAATGTTGAATACTTCTCTGCAACAACAAGTACAGTTTTAACTGTCTATGGTGGAGGGAAGTTATTACAATCAGGACACAACTTCTTAAAAGGTATTAGATTTGAAACCCCAGCAGCACTAAGCATATCAAACTCTGGAGCTGCAGCACAATCTGGAATAGGAATAACAGTAGAAGCAGGATTGGCAGGAAATCTTGTAAATTCATCAGGATTTTTTGCTGCAAGTATTTATAATAATAGAATACCTAAAAAAGGTCAAGATTTCCGAGGTGGTTCAAAGAAAGATCGTGATCAGTGGTATGGATATGATGATAAGAATTTTAAAAACTGGTGGCATAGAAAAGGTAAGAAAGAGTGGGGCGGAGAAGATCTTTTGGATAAGGAAATGGTAAAAGAAGCTTATGAATATTGGGTGGAAATTGGAAAACCAAAGGTTAAATAAGAAAGGAGTTAACATGAATTTAAGTGAATTGGAAGAGAGTATAAAAAATAATAATATTGATAAAGCCCTTAATATTATTGCCGATATTGGCGTGAAAAAATATAAAGAAGCTTGTCCTATTTTAATGAAATATTTTGAAATCACCAATAATAACATTCTAAGAAATGAAATTGCAATAGCTTTATCTGATATTGGTTATTCTGAAGCTGTTGAACCAATAATAAATATGATTCGAAATCCAAAAACAATTGGAAGCCGGGGAACACTATTGTATTCTCTGGAATCGTTTGATTATTCATCATATATTGAGTTACTTGTTGATTTATTGTATGACGATAATTTTGAAGTGAGTAGGCAAGCATTTATACTAATTGAAAATATCATTAAAAATTTATCCGATGAAACTAAACAAAAGTGCATTAATAATATACAAGATGAAATTGATAAATTGGAGGATAAAGTTCATTTTCTTATAGAATCAAAAAAAATATTTTTATAATGTGTCGGCATGTTTGAAAAGTGGCAATTTTAGCCCTAAAAAAATTGATACGGTTTACTTAACAAAAGTTTAAGTATAGATACTTAAATTAACAATACTTAATTATTGCAGAGGCATAATGTAGTAACTTACACTATATTATGCCTTTTGTAAATTATAAACATGTATAAATATAATAAATAATAAGTAAGTCTATAGTTACACTTGTAGGTTTGTAGGCATGATTAAAAAGTGGGAATTTAAACCCTATAAAAATTGGTACGGTTTACTTGACAAAAGTTAAAGTATAGAGACTTAAATTAACAATATTTAATTAAACTTAAGGCATAACATAGTTGTTTCGACTATATTATGCT
>JAAYPS010000194.1 GCA_012519655.1 Clostridiaceae bacterium
ACATATTGCAGGCTGGACTAAATAAAGGTACATCGAAAATGCCTTTATTCGGCATTTACGATGATAAATATTTGATTACGCCGTGCAATATGTTGTGGTTGTATATGAAAGTAGTCATCACATATTGCAGGCTGGACTAAATAAAGGTACATCGAAAATGCCTTTATTGCAGTATAAAAAACATGTGCTATAATATAAACGGTTAAAGTAGTATTTTATACATATTATTTACATTTTATGTGTGGTTATGGAGGTAATTGTATGAATAGGGACACTGCATTCAAGGAGTTATGTATAAGATTGACCAGTGAAAAGCGTAAACAGCATAGTGTCGCTGTTGAAGCAATAATGAAAAGATTGGCTAGCTATTTTCAACAGGAAATTGATTTATGGGGATTGGTAGGCCTACTTCACGATATTGATCTTGAAATAGTTGATGGGGACTTGAATAAACACGGTCTTGTTGCTGAACAGATACTTGAAGGTCTTAACGTAGACACTGCAGTGATATATGCTATTAAAGCACATAACCCTGTTCTTGGATTTGAAAGAAGAAGAAAGATTGATAAAGCATTGTATTGCTCAGATCATCTACCAAATTTCATAGCTAAATGTGCTTTATCTATTCCCAGTGAGAATATTTCAGATTTGAATAAAGACTATCTTCTTGAAAAGTTCGATGAAGAAGGTTTTATAAACAATATGCATAAAGAACAAATATCAACCTGTAGCATATTAGGAATAAGTTTAGAAGACTTTTTTGACATAGGACTCAGTGCAATGAGTGAAATAAATTATATAATCTAATTTTTCTGTATATTTATTTTTATAAGATAAAAAATATGGATAAATATAATATATATAAATAATTTAAAATCCATATAAGAAGGAATGATGAAATGCTAAAGGAAAGAAAAGAGCGGATAAAAAGGTATATTAATGAAAAAACCTATCATCCGTTATCGTTTAAGGAACTGGTGGTATCACTAGATGTACCTAAAGAAGACCGGGAGCTGTTTAAGCAATGCTTAGACGAGCTTGAGGAAGAGGGAGCCATTTTTAAGTCGAAGAAGAACCGTTATGGGGCACCGGATAGAATGGGGCTTGTTGCAGGAAAGTTTCAAAGCCATGAACGTGGCTTTGGTTTTTTAATTCCTAACGACAAAGAGCAAAATGATATATTTATTCAAAGTGATAGTGTGAACGGAGCAATGCATGGTGATAGTGTTATTGCAAGGATAACGAAGAGTTCATCTCAAAGTAGAAAATCCGAAGGTGAAATAGTTAAAATACTATCCCGTGCAAACGAGAAAATAGTTGGTGTATTTGAAAAAAGTCATTCCATTGGCTATGTCATTCCAGATCATAAAAAAATAAAAGGTCACATTATTGTTCCTGTTGATAAATCAATGGATGCCAAGGAAAACCAAAAAGTTATTGTTAAGATAATAAGGTATCCCGAAGCAGAAAGAAATGCAGAAGGTGAAATAATAGAAATACTTGGAGACATTGACCAAAAAGGTGTTGACCTACTATCAATATTAAGAACGTATAACATTCCTATTGAATTTCCAGATGATGTAACAGAATATGTAAAAAGTATACCTCTTGAGCTCAAACCTGACGATTATAAGGGGAGGCGTGATCTGCGCAATTTAACCATGGTTACAATTGATGGGGAAGATGCTAGGGATTTGGATGATGCTGTTTCTCTTGAAATGACCGATGATGGTAATTATCGTCTTGGAGTTCATATTGCTGATGTATCTAACTATGTTCAAGAAAACTCATACTTAGACAAAGAAGCGCTAAGAAGAGGTAATAGTGTTTATTTTCCCGATAAAGTAATACCCATGCTTCCACCAGAACTGTCCAATGGCATATGTAGTCTTAATGCAAATGTTGATAGACTTGCATTTTCTGTAATTATGGATATTGATAATTTTGGACGAGTGATAAATCATGAGATAATTGAAAGCGTTATAAATGTCAATGAGCGCATGACATACACTGACGTTTACAAAATACTTGAAGAACAGGATAAAGATTTAATTGAAAAGTATAATTCATTAGTACCCATGTTTGAGAATATGCGGGACCTAGCGGATATTCTTCGTAAGAAACGTAGTTTGCGTGGTGCTATTGATTTTGATTTTGATGAAACGAGAGTTGTTGTAGATGAAAATGGTAAAGTAGTAGCTCTTGAACGATATGAATTAACAATTGCCAATAAAATTATTGAAGAGTTTATGCTTTTATGTAATGAAACGGTATCGGAGCATTTTTATTGGGCTAATATACCTTTTGTATATCGTATTCATGAAGATCCTGATCCAGAAAAAATACAGAGCTTAAATGATTTTCTGTTTAATTTTGGACAAAGAATTAAAGGTGGTAATAATGCTGTGCATCCAAGAGCACTCCAGACAGTGCTTGATAAAGTGAAGGGTACTCCTCAAGAAAGGGTTATTAGCACAATGATGTTAAGAAGCCTTCAGAAAGCCAGATATAGCGACGAACATATTTGGCATTTTGGATTAGCAGCAAGCTATTATTCACATTTTACAGCGCCCATCAGAAGATATTCTGATTTAATTATTCATAGAGTTATGAAAGAATACATTAACGGTAAGTTTAATGATAAAAGAAGTGAATATTATTTAGATGTTCTTCCTGAGATTGCAAAACAATGCTCTGAAAGAGAAAAGAATGCAGAAGAAGCAGAACGCGATTATGAAGATCTTAAAAAGGCTGAATATATGAAGGAGCACATTGGCGAAGCTTTTACCGGTGTTGTGTCCAGTATTACTTCTTTTGGTATGTTTGTTGAGTTGGAAAATACAGTAGAAGGTTTGATTCGCCTCAGCAGTATGTCCGATGATTACTATAACTATAACGAAAAACTTTACTGTCTAATAGGAGAGAGGACAGGAAAAGTATACAGAATAGGAGATAGGGTTGAAGTTGTAGTTACCAATGCTTCGCCCGAAACAAGACAGATTGATTTTGTGCTTTTAGATGATGCCGAAGATATGGATTATTATTTTGGGGAAAATGTGGATTCTAACAATAAAAATACTCAAAAACGTGGGAATGGTCAAAAGGAATACCATAACAAAAAAGGCAAAGTAAAAAGACCAAAAAAATCTATTGATAAGCATGTATTAGCACATGTTAATGGAAAAGGAAAGAGGAAGAAAAAATAAAGATAGATTTAGAAATTATGATATTAAGAACTTTAAAAACCCAAAAAGTAAAACCACTAATCATATAAATTAGTGGTTTTTTCATTGGAGCTGGTGGACGGACTCGAACCCCCGACCTGCTGATTACAAATCAGCTGCTCTGCCAACTGAGCTACACCAGCATACAATATTAAAATGGCGACCCAGAAGGGACTCGAACCCTCGACCTCTAGCGTGACAGGCTAGCGTTCTA
>JAAYPS010000195.1 GCA_012519655.1 Clostridiaceae bacterium
ACTCAAAGAGAAATTGGCTGGTTAGATAAAATTATCTTGTCAAAATATCAAAGAACATTTGTAGGGGATGTAAAATCATTGCCTGATACTGTAAATACCGACAATGCTAAAAAATCAGTTCAAAAATGGTATGGGGAATATTATGTTCCAAATGACATGTATGTTACGCCTTCTGGCTTTGATGTATCAGAATATGGTCGCACACACAACGGACTTGATGGTAATGAGAATTTTTGGCTTAAAGAAGGATATATTATAATTAATTTTAATATTGAAACCGTTAAAGAAGGAGACTTTAGCGATCCAAGTAATCCAAATACCCCAGTATTGAGTTATTGGGCCTCTCCAAACTGTAATATGTTCGAAAGGGAAGGTTTCACTTATTCAAAAACAGATTACCATGGTAGTACATTTCAGCTTATAGATGGGGACATAATTTTTTATGATACAGATAAGCGCTCAAGCGATGATTATAGGAGTGGTGGTACTCATTAATGCAAAAACCCCGGTTTTCCGGGGTTTCTAGGTTAACAAACCTTTTGAGATATACCATGAGAAATTGTACCAACTGAAATAGTATGGCTAAAGTTATACAATCATTTTGTTGGTGCCACAAATTTTTATTTCAACGGTGTTGGTTAGTACATCGGTATAGCTATAGGAAACTTTTCTAACGTTCTTGAAGTCATTTTCGAAACGAACTGTAAATATACTTGGATAGGTGCATTCTAGAATTCCTTCTTTGACAAATGTCTTCTTTCTTCCCTTGTTCGTTTTCAGCTGAACCCGTTTACCGATGTTGGATTCCATCTCTTTCTTGATTTGAACCAGAGTGCTTTTTTCGACCATACCAATCACCTCTTCTTTTGTCTGTGACATTATATCACAAATTTTGTGCAATGTCAATAAAACTTGAAATTATACTCGTCTTTTGCCGCCATGTCAAGTGTTTTAGTTCATATTTATCTCATTGAGCAATAATTCCCTTAATCTTGTTTGATTTTTCTTTGATTTTCAGTGTATTTCATATTATTTCCTATAAAAGCCAAACTGGGATGTTTCTGTGCTGTTTCGCATGTTTAAGCATAAAAATAAGGTGTGATTCTACCCACATTTTTTATTTTTATGATATACCTTGACATTCTCAAAAAAATCCTCTATAAGTATTATCTCCAAAAATTATATTTTAATTCAATTTAATGTTATCGGTAGCTTTTAAGGTTATAAAGCTAGATATTTTCTTTATTAATCTTAAAAAGCAATGTTTTTGTCGCCTATTATTGAATATTGGCGATAAAGTCTGGTAATATAATAAATTGAATCTATGTTTATGTTGCGATAGAAGATTAGCATTATATTTTTATAAATATTTCATAGAGAGCCTGCAAATAGCTTAGGGAGGTACGCTAAATGAAGAATATGCCTAGTGATATTGAAATTGCCCAAAATGCACAGTTAAAATCAATTGTAGACATTGCTGAAAAGCTTGGTATACATAAATGCGATTTGGAGTTATATGGGGATTACAAAGCCAAAATAAAGCCTTCTTTATTCGAGAAGGTAAAACATAACCCTGACGGTAAATTGGTTCTTGTAACGGCAATTAACCCCACTCCTGCAGGTGAAGGTAAAACCACCGTTACTGTCGGTTTGGGACAAGCTATGGAAAAGCTAAAAAAGAAAGCCGTTGTTGCACTCAGGGAACCTTCTTTAGGACCTGTAATGGGAGTTAAAGGTGGTGCCGCTGGTGGTGGTTATGCACAGGTTGTACCCATGGAAGACATCAATCTACATTTTACTGGCGATCTTCATGCTGTTACCAGTGCCAACAATCTTCTTGCAGCTGCCATAGATAACCATATACAACAGGGAAATAATTTGAATATTGACGCGCGTACTATTGTATTTAAGCGGGCAATGGATATGAATGACAGGGCTTTAAGAAACATTATCGTTGGTCTTGGTGGTAAGGCTAATGGCTATCCCAGAGAAGACGGTTTTCAAATTACAGTTGCATCTGAGGTTATGGCCATTTTATGCCTTGCAAGCGATATAACCGATCTTAAAAAACGGCTGGGGAGAATTGTTGTTGCATATAATTCTAACGGACAGCCTGTTACAGCCCTTGATTTAAAAGTTGATGGCGCTATGGCTCTTTTATTAAAAGATGCGCTTAAACCCAACCTGGTTCAAACTCTTGAAAATACTCCTGCATTCATGCATGGTGGTCCTTTTGCTAATATTGCCCATGGCTGCAATAGTGTCATTGCGACCAAACTTGCTTTGAAACTTTCGGACTATGTTATAACTGAAGCAGGGTTTGGTGCTGATTTAGGAGCAGAGAAGTTTTTTGATATAAAATGTCGGTTTGCAGGTCTTGCACCCGATGCTACAGTATTGGTCGCAACTATAAAAGCACTAAAATACAACGGTGGTGTGCCCAAGAGCAATCTATCCGAAGAAAACCTTTCTGCACTTGAAAAAGGAATTGTAAATCTTGATAAACATATAGAAAATATACGTAAGTTTAATGTGCCTGTATTAGTCGCACTAAACAAATTTGATGCGGATACCCGCGCAGAGATTGAGTTTGTAATTGAGCATTGCAAAAAGCAAGGTGTAGAAGTGGCAATTTGCGAAGTATTTGCCAAAGGTGGCGATGGTGGACTTGAACTTGCTAGTAAGCTTTGCGAACTAATTAAGACCACTCCAGCATCCTATAAGCCTCTTTATGATGAAACTTTGAGCATTAAAGAAAAAATATTTACTATAAACCGTGATATCTATGGCGGGAAAAATGTTGTATACACACGGACAGCAGAAAAAGCTATAAAGCAAATAGAAGCAATTGGCCTTGACAAAATGCCCATCTGTATAGCAAAAACTCAATATTCATTATCGGATGATCCCTCTTTGTTGGGGCGTCCTGAGGGCTTTGATTTAACTATTAGGGATATCACTGTATCTGCAGGAGCTGGCTTTATAGTGGCTCTAACAGGCGACATAATGACCATGCCTGGACTTCCAAAAGAACCTGCTGCAAATAAAATGGATATTACAGAGGATGGGAAAATATCGGGGCTGTTTTAATTGGTTAACATAAGTCTGTATTAGTAATATACTATTTGTTGGTGATAAAAACAACTCCCCCCACCTCTTAGGTGGTGGGAGCACTTCACCTCTAAAGTGTATCAAATTTATCCATGAAATCCACATGAGCATCCTTTTCTTTAATAACATCCTCAAGCATTATTGTGAAATTTTTTTGAGCCCAGTGACGTTTGCTGTTGTAATAACGATTAATAACTCTCCAAAACTTTTGAGGAAACTGAAGCATGCTCTTCATTACCTTCAATTCATCTTGAGATAAAGGCTCTATATTTCGGTATGTATTCAGTATTAGTTTTGCTTTGTTTATATCCCAGTTACATTTTCTCATTCTTCTTCGGAGTATATTTACTATGTCATAAATCTTTAGTTCAATACTACAATAATCGAAATTTATTATTGAAGTTCTATCACCTTTAATCAGAATGTTTTGGTATGAGTAATCGTGGTGACAAATCATACCCTCTTTTCGGGTCTGTTCAACTAACTTACTGTATCTAGAACCAAACAATATCTCCAAGCTTTTAATTCCTGTTTCGTAAAAATGGTCAAAGTTCTCGATAAACAGATAATCAAAGCCATTACGCTCTTTTTCTGCCTTTCTTCTTAACTTACGAATTTCTTCAAGTCGTTTCTTAAATGAGTCTGGGAGCTTACCTAAACCACATTGAACATAACAGCCTTTTGGAAAAAAACCATGAGCAGCTTTATGCATTAACGCAAGAGCTTCTGTTGCCGCAATCACATCACGGTCATCATCAAATTCACATTCTCTGCCTTCAATAAGATCTACCATTGTGTACACGTTGCCATCAATTTCAATATATGGCTGTTTACTTATAGAAAGATAGTATGGATCAATGCACTTGAAACCATGCTCGTAAAGGTGAGTCTTTGCCTGATGAATAAATTCAACTCGTTTACTCGTGTATTGACATGATTTAATATACTTTCTTCCAGTGGCTGTATCGAGAATATATCCAGCGCGATACGGCCTAATACCCATGATATGGATACCATAGCTGTTTTCTATTATGTTTCTTGCTTCCTGCATATCTTCACATCCCGTACTCGTATTCAGGTCATTTTTATGCGTATCAATTAACCCTCTTTTTTAGTCTGTCTACTGAACAATTATATGCTAGGGAAATATTGATTATTACTCAAAGCCATTATGAACACTTAGCTCAGTGGGCTGTAATTGATGATTAGTGTTAATGCAAGCCCTTTTATTTCTATAGTTGCAATATGGAGTATAAAAAATAAGGGAAGTAAGGGGAGTAA